>NZ_JAZHRU010000001.1:600000-830000 GCF_036924525.1 Bradyrhizobium sp. AZCC 1719
TGACAGTGACGTGCCGGAGCCGCGCGGCACCACCTTGATGCCCTGTTCGAAGCAGTATTTGAGAACTCTGGATACCTGCTCCGTGGTATCGGGCAGCACCACGACCATCGGCGGCTGCCGGTAGGCGGTGAGACCATCGGACTCATAGGCCAGCATCTCGGCCGCACTGTCGATCACGCCCTCGCCCGGCACGATCGTGCGAAGAGCGGCGACGATGGCATCCCGGCGTTCCAGAACCGCCTGATCGGAAGCCGGCATCATGATGGCCATGCGAATCCTCCCGGCCCGGCGAATAACGATTTGTGGTGGTAAATCAAGCACGTCTGCCAAGGTTTGGGTAGGCTATCCGAAGGTCGGATTGCCACGCTTCAAACGATCAGTTCTCTCTGGGACAAGTCGGCAATGGTGAAACCTGTCAAGGTTTCGTGGCTTGTCCAATCCAAGCGGGCCTGCCACAAGAAATCCGCCTCTCTGGGAAGAAACGAAGAGCACCACATGAAAATATCGACTTTGAGCGCGCTGGTCGTCGTTACCTCATTGGCCGCGTCATCAGGCGCGCTGGCGCAGGACGTCGCCGCGGGCAAGACCTCGTTCAACAAGTGCCTGGCCTGCCATGCCATCGGCGAGGGCGCCAAGAACAAGGTCGGCCCGGTACTGAACGGGCTCGATGGCCGCAAGTCCGGCACCATCGAAGGTTATGCCTATTCGGAAGCCAACAAGAATTCCGGCATCACCTGGGGTAAGGATGTGTTCCTCGAATACATCAAGGACCCGAAGGCGAAGATTCCCGGCACCAAGATGATCTTTGCCGGCATCAAGAACGAGAAAGAAGCCGGCGACCTCTGGGCCTATGTCTCCTCGTTCGACAAGGACGGCAAGCAGAAGTGAAGGCTGGGCCTCTTTGCTAGCGATTTGAGTCCAGCGTCTCGCGCCGTCTCACCCTCCCCTGGAGGGGGAGGGTCGACTCACATGGAGCGCAGCGGAATGTGAGACGGGGTGGGGTGATCTCTCCACACGGGCACTGTTGGATGTGGAAGGACCGTCACCCCGCCCCGCCGCTACGCGGCGACCCTCCCCCTCCAGGGGAGGGTGAAGGAAAACATCAAGCCAGCGTGTGCACGATCACCGGTCCGGCCGTCGCGGTGGCCGGTCCGGTCAACAGCGGCGCCAGATCGTGTTCGATCCACGCCAGCGCGCGCTTGTTGGATTCCTCGGCGGCCGCAAAGTTGTTGAACAGGCTGATCGCGATCACCGTATCGTCGGGCGCATAGACCACATAGTAGCCCATGAAGCCCTCGACGCCGCTGATGACGGGAATCGCGCCTTCCTTGATTCTGCGTGTCAGCTCTTCGGCCTTGCCGGCCTTGGCTTTGCCCTGACGAATGGCGGCGTACATGGGGCCCTCCCTCGAAGGTAAGCTGCCCGATATCGCGACTCTCAAGCTTCATCCCTCGCGGGACGAGCAGCGGAATCCCGCGCGCGTTGATCGTATCTCATCCAACGCCGTCAGGCCACGCGCACGCTCAAGGCGCCGCTGCGGTCGCCACACTCGGCGGCAATGCGCCGATCATCGCCTCGATTTCGGCAATGACGAGATCGGGAACCGCATTCTGAATCATGTGACCGACGCCCGGCAGCACGATCAATTTCACGTTTGGCGCAGCCGCCGCGAACGGCCGTGAGTGGATGTTGGTCGACACCGTCTTGTCGGCGTCGCCGGTGATGATGGTGACGGGCGCCTTGATCTCGCCGTAGCGCGGCGCCTGCTCGGCCACCGCCGCTTTCAGCGTTACCAGATCGCGCGCATTGGCAATGAATTCGCGCGGCCGCAGCAACAGCGGCGTGGCGGTGTTTTTGACAAAACCGTCCGGCATGGTCTGCGGCAGGAACACGCCCCGCGCGCCCGAATCCGCCAGCAGCATTCCGAGCGGCAGCGTGATGGTGTAGGCGAACAGCGGGCCGACCACCGGCGTGGCGATCAGTTTGTTGTAGCGCCCGACGCCGCCGGGCCAGGGATAGGCCACCGGCGCCAGCATCACCAGACCGGCCACAGCCTGCGGGTAGTCCAGCGCGATACGCGCCCCCAACGCGCCGGCCCAGGAATGCACCACGAAGATCGCCTGGCCGACGCCGAGCTTGGCCAGTGCCTCCTCGATCATGCGGGCCTGAATTTCGGGCGTGGAGTCCTGAAGGCGCGCGCGGGTGCTCCAGCCATGCCCGGGACGGTCGATCAGGATCACGCGGTGCTTTCTGGCAAGCCGCTCCCCGACCGGCTGCCGCATCACTTCCAGATTGGAACTGGCGCCGTGCAGCATCACGACCGGCGGCCCCGCCGCATCGCGCGGACCGATATCGAGGATATGCAGGGCTCCGCCCGCCACCTCGACCATCCGGCCCTGGGCCGGATGGGCCCGTTCGCTGAGAAGAACGCCGGCTTGCGTGACCAGCGCCAGCACCGCCAGCGCCGCCACTAAAATCACCACCAACATCGAGAATTTCCGGCTGATTTTCTGCACCAGCGAGCTACGGCCCGGATCGGCGCGGGTTTCGGAGATTGTCCACAGAGGGCCGAACCTGTGGATAGCGGGGTCATACTGACGTCATCAGCAAGTTTGTACAGTGACGTTGCCACTTTTGCCATGTGTGCGCGTGCCTGATTGGGGGGTAGCCAGGCGCCTGCACTGTACCCAACATCCACAGGAACAGGGACGCTCACTACAAATTGTTCCAGCGTATCATCGGAGGACTACCCATGATTTCCGACGCAAGCGAAGCCGCCATCGATCAGATCGTAGCGAGTTGCAATGGCGACATCCGCGGCGCACTCAAGGCCCTGCTGCGGGTCAACGAGCAGCTTGAGACGGAGTTGGCGCAAATCTACGCGGCGGTAGGCCTCGACGGTCTGGCCCGCGGCAGCAACGCCGTACACTAGGTCTTGTGAGAGGTCCTGTGAGCCGACGCGTTTTCCAAGACGCAAAACGGCTCAAGAGCACTCTGATGAGTGCTCGTTTTCCGGCGTCTCTGCGGGCGGCTCGTCCACCGCCGGCTAGCAGCAGTTGGCTCGCTCTGTCACGCAGTCAGCCGACAATAGCGCGCACGCGGCGCGGCGTTCCTGCCTGCTGCAGCGGGAGATCAGGGCTAAACTGCGAAAGTTCAGATGTCGCGGCCTTCGACCTTTTCGGTCAGCGACTTGACCAGTTCCGGCACCTTCTCGAGATGCGGATTGACGGCCAGCGCCTTGCGGAAGGCTTCCAGCGCGCGCTTTTCGTCGCCGATCTCCTGCATGATCATGCCGAGCCCGGCCAGCGCGCCGAAATGGCGCGGCTCGCGGATCAGCACCTGGCGGATGTCCTCGAGCGAACGGGTGTAGTCGTTCTTCAGGTAATACAGCGTGGCGCGACGATTCCATGCCTCGACGTAATCGGGGCGCAGCTTGACGAGGGAATCCAAGAGCTTCAGCGCGACGTCGATCTTCTGTGCATCCATCGCGGCCTTGGCGCGCAACATCAACAGCGCGGCCGTGTCGCTCGGCGTCTGCATCCACTGCGCCCAGATCCGCGCTTCGACGTGTTTGGCGCTGGCTTCATCGGGGGCAGCTTTCAGGGCACCGAACAGGAAATCCAGCCCGCGGGTGCGATCCGCACCAACCTTCGGAAGCTTGCTCGGCGCTTCCGGCAACTTCTTCTCGGATTTCGGCGGGGGAATGACCCTGGGGTCGTTCTGCGCAAACGCAGCGGCCGGCACGGCTGTCATGACAGCAGCGAGGACCACGATCCGGCAGTTACGGGTGCCCGGGAATCTCAAAACCATGGGGCAAGTCTAGACGCACAAAATCGCGCCGCAAAGCAGCAGATCGTCAAAGACCTGTGAAGCGAAGAAGAAAGCCGGCGGAGCCGCCAGGATTAACCTTGGCGCTTAACCTTGGCGGGCCTTGAAGCGGCGCTGCACCTTGTTGATCACATAGACCCGGCCCTTGCGGCGGACCAGGCGGTTGTTGCGGTGGCGACCGCGCAGCGATTTCAAGGAGTTACGGACCTTCATGGGACAATCCTGATGCTTTGAAAGGCCGTGTTGGAGGCCCGAACCTGAGCTACCCGAAAGTGGCAAAATGGGATTAAACCCGAAAAGCGGCCAACCGCCCGGGACGGGCCGGTTTCTAAGCAGCGCGGGCCCGGATGTCAATGCAGATGGGCCGTTTTCGGGTCCATCTGTCCCGTTCCGGACCTAACGCAGGGCAGATGCCCGGCATTCCGACCGGTACCGAATCGCTTGGCCTCCCGAAGAACTCTCCGGAAATTACTGGCAGAACAGGTCGCGCGGGAACTCGACCAGGGCCTCGCCGGTCGCGACCTTTTCGCCCGTCTGGTTCTTCACCACCACGTCGATCATCACCCAACGGGATTTTTCGGTCACCTGTTTGGCTTTGATGATTCCAGTAGGCTGGATGGTGTCGCCCGGCCGGACCGGCTTGACCCATCGCGTCTCCAGCCGGCGATGGATCGCACCGGCCGGATAAGCCCAGTCGGTGATCATGCGCGAGATCAGACCAAAGTTGTTCATGCCGTGCATGATGATGCCGCCGAAATTGGTCTTGCCGAAACTGCCCTTCATGTACTCGTCGTCGAGATGCAGCGGGTTGTAGTCGAGCGAGGCGTCGCAAAACAGGCGGATGGATTCGCGGCTGACCGCGAAGGGGGGACCGTCGATGGCATCGCCGGCTCTGAGCTTTTCGAACGTCGTGGTCATCGCAACCTCCCCGCTCACATCGGCCGAATCGTCCAGCCACGGCCGGAACAGATTACGTCGCCCTTCTGATTAAGGAACACGTTGTCGTGCACCACGAACAGCCGCTCGCGCTTGATGAACTTGTCGAGCGCGCGGGCCTGCAAGGTGATGACGTCGTTGGGGCGCGCCGGAATGTTGTAGCTCCAGGATTGCCCGGCATTGACGGTGCCCGGCGAGCGCATCCAGTCATCCGCCGGGGTGCATGAGAACATCAGGAGGATGTGGATCGAGGGCGGCGCGATCAACCCGCCATAGCGCGTGGTCTTCGCATAGGCCTCGTCGAAATAGATCGGATGAGTTTCGCCGACCGATTTGCAGTACAGCTCGATCGCCTCTCTGGTCAGCGTGTAGGGGATGGTCTTGCGCGGCTCGCCGGGAACGATGTCGTCCCAGACCTTTCTCAAGTTGGCGTCTTTCCAGAAATCGGTCTCGAAGGCCTGCGTTTGGGCCATGCCGTGCTCCCTTATTTTCCGTCTTTTGTTTCTGCCGTCTTGCGGAATTCGTTATATAGTATAATCAATTTTCCAGATCCAAAAATCAAGCCGGCGGGAAACTCAAATGCCCAAGCTCAAGCTGCCCGATATCGAGAAAGTCGTCGCGATCGACATCCACACCCATGCGGAAGAACCCTGCGGCCTGCATGGCGACGACGGCTATGACGATTTTCAGGAGCGCATGGCCGAATATTTCAAATCGCCGCACAAGCATCCGCCGACCGTGCCGGAGACCGCGGCCTATTACCGCTCGAAAAATATTGCGGCGGTGATCTTTCCGGTTGATGCCGAGCGCGAGACCGGCTTTCGCCGCTACAACAATTACGAGATGCTGGAGGTCGCCTCCGACCATCTCGACGTTTTGATCCCGTTCGTCAGTATCGATCCGCACAAGGGCAAGCTAGGCGTGCGCGAGGCGCGCAAGCTGATCGAGGAATACGGCGTCCGCGGCTTCAAATTCCATCCGACCATGCAAGGCTTCTACGCCAACGACCGCATGGCCTATCCGCTCTATGAAGCGATCAACGACGGCGGCGCGATCGCATTGTTTCACACCGGGCAGACTGGCGTAGGTTCCGGCATGCCGGGCGGCATGGGGATGCGCCTAAAATATTCCAACCCGATGTACATGGACGATGTCGCGGCTGATTTCCCCGACCTCAAGATCATCCTCGCGCACCCCTCGTTCCCCTGGCAGGAAGAGGCGCTGTCGGTCGCGACCCACAAGCCCAACGTCTATATCGACCTCTCCGGCTGGTCGCCGAAATATTTCCCCCCGATTCTGGTGCGCTACATCAACTCGATTCTGCAGGACAAGATGCTGTTCGGCTCGGACTGGCCGGTGATCACGCCAGACCGCTGGCTGGCCGATTTCGCCAAGCTCGAGATCCGCGAGGAGATCAGGCCGAAGGTAATGAAGGCCAACGCGAGGAAGATTTTGGGTATCTAAAGGAGTATCATCGGCGGCACATTTGCGAGGTGGTCATGCCGAACTTCGCCAGAATTGTCGCCTTCCTTGCCACGCTCCTGTTCGGGACCGTGGCTGCTGCGCTCGCGGCCGACAGGCCGCCACTTCTGATCGAATTCGAAAGCCCGCTGGCGGGGCCGCAGGCATTGCAGGGCTACCTGCGATTGCCCGACGCTCCCGGCCCCTCGCCCGCGGTCGTGTTGCTCCATGGCTGCGGCGGCGCTTGGCGGGGCATCGACGCGCGGTGGGGCAAGCGGCTCGCGGAGTGGGGCTATGTCACGCTGACCATCGACCGCTTCGGCACGCGCGGCATCGCCCACGCTTGCACGGCCTGGCCGCCGCCATCGACCCTATACGATGCCTATCGTGCGCTGAAATTCCTCGTCGGACAGCCGTCGGTTGACCCTGGGCGCGTGGCCGTGGTGGGGTTTTCGCAAGGCGCGATGCTCGCGCTGCTTGCGGTCGAGCGCAGCGAGATCGAACGCAGCTCGGAGGAAAAATTCCGCGCAGCCGTCGCCTTCTATCCGCCGTGCCGCGGCCTCAAGGGCGAGATGACGGTGCCCAGCCTGATCCTGATCGGCGAACTCGACGACTGGACGCCGGCGAGCGAGTGCCGCAACCTCGCCGAAGGCCGCGACGATTGGGGAATCTCGCGCGAGAAAGGCAAGGGGGTTCCGATCGAGATTATCGTCTATCCCGGCGCCCATCACGATTTCGACGTGCCGAACTTCGCAACGCCTGTGAAGATGTTCGGCCATCACCTCGAGTTCAACGGGGCGGCGCGGGATCAATCCGTTGAGGCACTTCGGAAATTCCTGTATGCGACCATAGGCGGAAAAGAGAAACAACCGTGACCATCAAAGCCGTTGTCTTCGATGCCTATGGCACGCTTTACGACGTCCAGTCGGTGGCCGACGTCACCGAGGACGCGTTTCCGGGCTATGGCGGAATCATCACCCAGGTCTGGCGCATCAAGCAGCTTGAATACACCTGGCTGCGTTCGCTGATGGGACGCTACCAGGATTTCTCGGTCGCCACGCGCGACTCGCTGGCCTACACGCTGCGCAGCCTCGGGCTTCAATATGACGACGATGCTTTCGCGCGCATCATCGAGAAGTATCTGCATCTCGATCTCTATCCGGATGCGCTTGCGGCGCTGTCGGCGATGAAGGATTGCAAGCTCGCGATCCTGTCCAACGGCAGCCCCGGCATGCTCAACGCGCTCGTGCACAACAGCGGGCTCGAGCGCGTGCTCGATGCCACCATCAGCGTCGACGCGAAGAAGATCTTCAAGCCCAGCCCCGAGGTCTATGCGCTGATCGAGGAGGTGCTGCACGTGCCGCCTGCCGAGGTGCTGTTCATCTCCTCCAATCCCTGGGACGCCTGCGCCGCCAAGGCGTTCGGGCTCAACGTCGCCTGGATCGAGCGGGTGACGCCGGAAGCGATGGCGCTGGCCTGCCTCGAAAGCGAGACGCTGCCGCCCTTGACGATGTTCAAGATATTGCGCACCCAGATGGATGAGCTGGGATTTGAGCCCGATCATCGCATCCACAGCCTCTCCGAACTTCCCGCACTGGTGTCTGCCCAAAGGTCCTGAACAAGATGAGTCTAGAGTCCGTGCGCGCCTTCTTTGCAGAAAAGGCGCCCGAAATTTCCGTGATCGAATCCGAGATGAGTTCTGCAACCGTCGCGCTGGCGGCGGAGGCTTACGGCGTCGAGCCGGCGCGGATTGCGAAGACGCTGAGTTTGAGAATCGGCGAGCGGGTGATTCTGATCGTGGCGGCAGGCACCTCACGAATGGACAACAAGAAGGTGAAGGCGCTGTTCGGGGGAAAGCCGAAAATGCTCGGCCTCGAGGAGGTCGCCGAGATTACCGGGCACGAGGTCGGCGGCGTCTGCCCGTTCGGACTGAAGACGCCGCTGCCGGTCTATTGCGACGTCTCGCTGAGGGCGTTCGACATCGTGGTGCCCGCCGCGGGCTCAACCCACAGCGCGGTGAAGATCACGCCGGCGCGGATGGCCGAACTGACGTCGGCCGAATGGGTCGACGTCTGCGAATTCAGGCCTGCGTCGGAAGCCGCGGCCTAATCGTATTCCTCATAATAGGGCGGAGGCTGTATCGGCCGCGGCCGTACCGCCGACGGCGGTCCTGGCTGCGGGGCGCGGGCACGTGGCGCGTTTTGCTGCAGCCCGCGTGGCGGCGGCTGCTGCGCGTCGGCCTGCGATTGGAATACCGCACGGCAACCGGTGGAGAGCTGCGGCGTGTTCTGCCGCAAGCATGCTACGATCCGGTTGACGTCCGGGATCTGGTCGCCGCAGAGCCGCCAGACGTCGGGCGTGCAGGCCATCTGCTGTTCCCAGGTTCCGCGATATTCCTGCGAGAAAGCGGGAACGGCTGCGCCAGTTCCGCCGCCGATCGCGAGGGCGAGTGCAAGGACGATCCGCTGCGTTTGCATGGACAGGTCCCCTTCTTTTGATTTCACGGGCGCGGAAGCTCCGCGCGGCGACGGCACTAAGCCTGTCGAATGAATGCGGCCACGCGACGTTAGTGCGAACAAAAGAATGTGAAGCGGGTTCCTTACTCCACTTTGCCGATCTTCTTCACCGCCGCGACCAGCCGTGCGCTGTCTTCTGCGACGAATTTTGCAAATTCCGGCGCGTCCAGGTAGGCGACGGGGCTGCCGGCGGTCTCATAGGTCTTGATCACCTCGGGCGCCTTCACGGCTTCCGCCATCGCTTCGCGCAGCCTCGTCATGATCGGCGCCGGCAATGCGCGTTGCGCAAACAGTCCCGCCCAGATGTAGAACTCGACATCCTTGTAACCGAGTTCCTTGAAGGTAGGCAGATCGGGGAAACTCTTGATGCGCTCGGCGCCCCAATTGGCGAGCACGCGCATTTTGCCGTCATCGACCTGCTGCTTCAGCGTGCCCGGTGCCGACGCCACCGCCTGCACAGTGCCGCCCAAGAGTGCGGTCAGCGCCGGCCCCGCGCCGCGGAACGGCACGTGCAGCAATTTGATGCCGGCGCTCGCGGCAAACATCTCCATCGCCACATGCAGCGTGCCGTAGGGACCGGACGAGCCGTAGGGAATTTGCCCGGGACGCTTTTTGGCGTCGTCGACGAACTCCTGCAGCGTCTTCCACGGAGCGGATGCCGGCACCGCGAGCAGCGTCGGATCGGCGAGCACGCGCGCTACGGCTGCGAATTGCGATACTTCATACGCCACCGGACGATCGAACAACCGGTCGGCTTCCGGCAGCACCGCGAGCGAGGACAGCGTCATCAATAGCGTGTGGCCGTCAGGCTCGGCACGCGCCGCCGCCGCGTTGCCGACCGATCCGCCACCGCCGCCAGCGCGGTTATCGACGATGACAGGCTTGCCGAGGATCCGCTCCAGCGCCTGCGCGACCGGCCGCGCTGCGAGATCGGCCTGCCCGCCGGGCGGAAACGGCACGATCATGGTGATGTTGCGCGAGGGGTATGGGCCTTGCGCCAAAGCCGTGTTGGAGAGCGCGGTGTGCGCCAGCGGCAATGCGGCGGCGGCTTTGAGAAGTTCGCGGCGGTTCATGGGTAGTTTTTCCCTGGTGCTTTTGTTTTGGTTATTAGGCGAGCCTAGCCTGAAGCCGGTCACGTTGCGATAGCCCTGCCCTGAGCAACCGACAACATCGGTGACAGTTCAAACCGGCGACATCGATGACACAATTCTCGTTTCGTTCAGGTCTGTTGTTGTTGGCTGTGGACCCTGTGGGCAACGCGCAGCGTTGTCCACAAGTCCACAGCCTTTGCGTTTGGGTTTGCGTAGCCGGTCGCCGCGATAGGCGATGGTGCCAAGGACCACCGGTCCATAGCAGACGCTCCAGCCATCCTCGGTTTCGGCAAGAGCAACCGGTTCGCCGACCAAGGCTTCGCTGATGTAGATCATGTTGCCGTCCAGCTTGATCTCCCCGTTGTGACGGACCCGACGCACTTCCTGGTCATCGTCGTAGTTCGGCTCGCGCAGGATGCCGTCGAAGCGGCGCGCGGAGATCTGGTAGCGGTCGGCCGGCGTCGCATTGTCGAGCGCCTGGTGCGGGCGCTCTTCGTTGTAAAAATGCTGGAACTTGCGCAAGCGCTTGAGCTGTTCCCGCATGCTGTCTGCCGGCGGGTCGGCGACCTCCTGCAACAGGGTGAGATGCATGCGCTCATGGCGGCCGTTCTGCTGCGGCTTGCCAGGCGCGATGCGTTCCGGCGTCACGCCCGCCTTGATCAGCTTCACAGACAGCCTTGATAGACCACCGGCGCCGCGCGAGGCAAAGGGCGAGCCATTGTCCGAGCGCATGTAGCGCGGCAGGCCGAACTCGCGGAACGCCGCATCGAGCACCGGCCAGACATGCTCGGTATCCGTGCGCGGCAGGGCCTGGCAGCGCAGCAGATAGCGGCTGTGGGCATCGGTGATCGTCAGCGGTTCGCACCGCTTGCCGTCCCCGGTCAAAAACCAGCCCTTGAAGTCGATGCACCAGACGTCGTTGGCGGCCTCGCAATGGGCAAAGGGGGCGCTCGATGGCGGGCTGCGCCGGCGCAGCTTGCGCTTGACCGTCAGCCCTTCGCGGTCGAACAGCGCACCGATCGTGCTCGCCGCCGGCCACTCGGTCGCAGGTGCGCGGCGCTCCAGATAGGCCCGTACCTTCAACGGACCCCAGGTCGGATGCGCCCGCCGCACCGCAAGGCAGCGTTCGGCAATGTCCTCCGCAATCGCTTGCGGATGATGCAGCGGAGCTCGCGAGTGCTCCTGCAGACCTTCCAAACCTGCCTCCCGGTACCGGGCAAGCCATTTGTAGCCGTTCTGCCGGCTCACCCCGAACCGTCGGCAGATGGCCGCAAACGAATCTTCTCCCTTCTCCGCCGCAAATACAAAACGCATCCGTTCTTCCACCGCACAGGTCTCCTTCCACCCCATCAGCAAGGTCCTCCCTTGCTGACCAGTTGACCTGTCATCGATGTCGTCGGTCTACTCTGTCACCGATGTAGCCGGTTAGGACCGCCCTTCACCCTCCCCTGGAGGGGGAGGGTCGGCTCGCGTTGAGCGCAGCGAAACGCGAGGCGGGGTGGGGTGATCCCTCAACACGGGCACTGTCGGATCTGGAGAGACCGTCACCCCACCCCGCCGCTACGCGGCGACCCACGAGCGAGCTTCGCTCGTCTCGGACCCCTCCAGGGGAGGGTGAAGAATCTCGCCTAGCCGCCCTTCCGCTTCTTTCCCTTTGCAAAATGCTTGGCCAAAAACTCCGCCAGCACCTCGACGCGCGCGGGCCTTGGGCCGCCGGGCGGCGTCACCAGGTGCACCGCGCCTTCGGGCTGGTGCCAGCCTTTCAGGATCACTTCGACCTCGCCGGATGCGATGGCGTCACCGACGATGAAGTCCGGCAAATCGGCAATGCCGAGTCCGGCGATGACGGACGGCAACAGCGCCTCGCCATTGTTGACGCGGAGCTGGCCTGCGGGCCGCACGCTGGCCTGCTCGCCTGATGCGTTGGTGTAGTGCCAGACGCCGGCTGTCGAGAGATAGGCGTAGCCGAAGCATTTATGCTCCGCCAGATGCATCGGATGCGTCGGCCTGCCATGACGCTTCAGGTATGAAGGCGCCGCGACCGTGTAGCGCGGCATCGCGCAGAGCCGCCGCGCGATCAGCGACGAGTCCGGCAGGCGCGCGATGCGCAGGCCGGCATCGAACCCTTCGCCGATCAGATCAACCGTCGCGTCGCTCAGGTGAAGATCGATCGAGACTTCCGGGAAGGCTGTGAGAAATTCCGGCAAGATCGGCGCAACGGCTTTCACGCCGAACGTCATCGGCACCGCGAGCCGCACCAATCCGCGCGGCGCCATCGATTGCGACAAGGCTTCATTCTCGGCGTCTTCGCCGTCCGCGAGCAGGCGCGCGGCGCGCTCGGCGAGCCTTTGCCCGGCATCGGTCAGCGCCAGCCGCCGCGAGGTACGGTTGAACAGCCGCGCGCCGAGCCGCTGCTCGAGCCGACTGACAGCCTTGGACACCGTGGCCTTGGACAGCGCCAGCTCGGTCGCGGCGGCCGCAAATGACCGCAATTCCACGACTTTTGCAAAAATCGCGAACGCCTCGAAATCCGGGAGTCTGGACATCGGCTCGGCCCTCGGGTCAATTTTGGAAACAATGAGTTTCCATAGTTTCTATTTCTATATCAAGGTGCAGAGCATATCCAAGCGGCATCAAACTTCGAACCAATGAAGGACCACTTCTCATGATCGAACTCAGGCCATTTGCAAAACTCGGCAGCGCCGATCACGGCTGGCTGAAGGCAAAACACCACTTCTCGTTCGGCAGCCATTACGACCCCGACAATATGGGCCACGGCGCGTTGCGGGTGTGGAACGATGACGAGATTGCGCCGAATACCGGCTTTCCCGCCCATCCGCACGCCAACATGGAAATCATCACCTATGTCCGCGAAGGCGCGATCACGCACCAGGACTCGCTCGGCAACAAGGGCCGGACTGAAGCCGGCGACGTGCAGGTGATGAGCGCCGGAAGCGGCATTCGTCACTCCGAGTACAATCTGGAATCTTCGAAGACCAAGATATTCCAGATCTGGATCGAGCCGACGACAAGGGGCGGCCAGCCGACCTGGGGCGCCAAACCGTTTCCGAAGTCGGATCGCTCTGGCAAGCTCGTCACCATCGCCAGCGGCATTGCCGGCGACGAGGATGCGCTGCCAATCCGCGCCGATGCGCGGGTGCTCGCCACCACGCTGAAGGCGGGCGAGAGCGCGGCGTACGAGGCGGCGAAGACGCGTCACCTCTATCTCGTGCCGGCGGCCGGCAGCGTCGAAGTCAACGGCGTGCGCGTCAATGCCCGCGACGGTGCTGCGATCCGCAACGAGGCGAAGCTGACGATTACCGCGCTGGAAGATTCCGAACTGGTGCTAGTCGACGCGGCTTAAGCCACTCACCGATCGTCATGCCCGGGCTTGACCCGGGCATCCATCCTTCTTCGCGAGACTCCTTGCGAAGGCGATGGATTGCCGGGTCCCGGCTACGCCCCGAGGCTTCGCCGGGCACCACACAGCACTAGACCGGCGAAGCCTAGCGAAGACGGCAAGCCCGGCAATGACACCCAAAAATCAACAACACACATACGAACCCAAAGGACACCACCATGGCCAAAGTACTCGTGCTCTATTATTCCGCCTATGGTCACATCGAAGCGATGGCGAATGCCGTAGCCGAAGGCGCTCGCAAGGCCGGCGCTACCGTCGACATCAAGCGCGTGCCGGAGCTGGTGCCTGAAGCGGTCGCCAAGGCCTCGCATTACAAGCTCGATCAAGTCGCGCCGATCGCAACGATCGAAGACCTCGCCAATTACGACGCGATCGTCATCGGCACCGGCACCCGCTTCGGCCGGATGGCGTCGCAGATGGCGAACTTCCTCGATCAGGCCGGTGGACTCTGGGCCAAGGGCGCGCTGCACGGCAAGGTCGGCGGTGCCTTCACCGCGACGGCGACCCAGCATGGCGGGCAGGAAACCACGCTGTTTTCGATCATCACCAATCTCTTGCACTTCGGCATGACGGTCGTCGGCCTGAACTACAGCTTCGCCGGCCAGATGAAGCTCGACGAAATCACCGGCGGCGCGCCCTATGGCGCCACTACGATCACCGGCGGCGACGGCAGCCGCCAGCCGAGCGAAAACGAACTCGCCGGCGCGCGCTATCAGGGGCGGGTGATCGCGGAGACCGCCAGCAAGCTGCATGGCTGAATGCGATATGGGCGGCGTTCTGTCTTACGAATGCCGCCCTATCTAGTCCTTCGGGGGCGATGCACGAAATCGTGAGGCATAGTTTCTAAACGCCTTATGAATTCATGATAGGCCTTCGGCCTCCCGTCTGCACGCAAGGGTTCTAGCATGAGCAACAATTCGCAAGTCCGGTGGCCGGAATTGCCGACCGCGGCGTGGCGTGACACCTATGCGACGCTCCATCTTTGGACCCAGATCGTCGGCAAGATCCGCCTCGCCAAATCGCCATGGCTCAATCATTCCTGGCACGTGGCGCTTTATGTCACGTCGCGCGGATTGACGACATCGCCAGTGCCCGACGGCGCACGAACGTTCCAGATCGACTTCGATTTCATTGACCACACGCTGCGCATCTCGACCAGCGACGGCTCGCTGGAGCAATTTGCACTAGCAGGACACTCGGTCGCCAGCTTCTATGCCGCCACGATGGCAGCGCTTGCCGAGCTCGGCATTGCCGTTGCCATCGACGAGATGCCGAACGAACTGCCCGATCCGATGAAATTCTCCGAGGACACCGTGCACGCCGCCTACGATCCAGATGCTGTCGGGTGCTTCCTGCAAATTCTCGTCAACTGCGACCGCATCTTCAAGCAATTCCGAACCGGCTTCCTCGGCAAGGCCAGCCCGGTGCACTTCTTCTGGGGCAGTTTCGATCTCGCGGTGACGCGCTTCTCGGGACGCCGCGCGCCACGCCATCCCGGCGGCGTGCCACATTTGCCCGACGCGGTTGCACATGAAGCCTATTCACACGAAGTCAGCAGCGCCGGGTTTTGGCCGGGCGGTGGCGCTATCGATTATCCCGCATTCTATTCCTATGCCTATCCCGAGCCGCCGGGCTTTCGCGCGGCGAAGGTGCAGCCGGATGCGGCGTTCTTCAGCGAAGCGCTCGGCGAATTCATTCTGCCATACGACGCTGCCCGGACGGCTGCCGATCCCGACAAGGCGCTGCTCGATTTCCTGCACAGCACCTATGAGGCCGCGGCAATCGCGGCAAATTGGGATCGCGACGCGTTGGAATGCGATTCCGGGCAGCCCGGCGTGGTGAGGCAAGTTTGAAGCTGCTGTGTAGGATGGGCAAAGCCAACGGGTCGCGCGAACACGCGCCCAGCGACGAGCGCAAGGGCGCTCGCGGAGTGATGACAGGCGCCGCGTGCCCACCGGCGCGTGCAATGTCGAAAATGGTGGGCACGCCTGCGGCTTTGCCCACCCTGCGAACCGCCACTAATGCCGCAGTTGCGGCTTCATAATAGTCTGCCGGACTTCGGCGCCGCAATCGGCGCATTCATAGGTGAAGTCAATCTTTGCCTGGCTCCAATGCGGTTCGACGTCCCGCACGAACATCGGAACCCCGACACAGCACGGACAAATGACGAAACCCGGCTCAATGCCATCATGATGAATAAAGGCTGGCATGTTGGCTCTCCCCACGGCAGCAATTCACGAGTAGCCCTTCACCCGCAGCGCAGCATACGCGCGTGCGGCTAAGCCGATCATCAACTCTCGCGAACACACGAAGAACGGCTGCACTATCCTGGCATGTGTTGCAGATTTGCACGGGCTGTTCCCGTGCGGCAACAATGTGTCAGCTCTTTTCGCACGACAATGGCTTGCCGAGCAGGCGCTTCACATGGAAGTCGAGCCGCGGATAATTGCGCAATTCGCGCACCGCGCGATCGCGCAAGGCGTAGGGCCATCCGCGCCAGCTCAGGGCTGCGCTAACGTCGATCAGCGGCACGCGCGTGACGCCGAAGCGGCGCTTGTAGCCGTAATTGCCGACAGAGAAGTCGAACTCGCGCACGCCGTCTTTGTGCAGGGCTGCCATGGTGCGCTCGATGATCAGCCGGCCCGGCGAACAGCTCGACCATTTCTCGCCGGCATTGCTGATGCGGATCATCACATAACGTGAGCCGGTCCTGATGCCGAGCAGCGTCGCCACGATCTCGTCGCCGGCTGCGAGCGAGGAGACCAGCGCATAGCCGTTGCCGACGCCCTCGCGCACCAGGTTGCGATAGAACGCTGCGCAGGTTTCGTCATCGAGGATGTAGTTCAGTCCGAGGCTTCGCATCCGTGTGCCCTGCTGAACCTCGGTGATCGAGAGAATCCGCAGCGCCTCGTCGGTATCGGTGACGATCGCAAAGGACGCAGCCGGATCGCGCGTGAACACGCGCCAACTCCGTTCCAGCTCCTTGCGCACGGTTCTTCCCAGCGAGTAGCGCCAGGCGTCGTAATCCTCGCCTGTCGTGACGAGATTGCCGTTGAGCGAGCACGGTCCGGCAGCGTCGAGCAATGCAATAGGATTGGGCCCACCGTCGAGGTCGACAGGCACTTTGCGAAGGCGGATGAGATCGGCCGCGTCGGGCATCCGGTGCAGCGCCGACAACAGGCTGCGCCACAGCGCGCGCGCTGCCCCGACATCGCGGGGCGCCGCGCTACCCAGGATCGGCGCGTTGTAATCGGTCAAGTCGAGATCGGCGAATTCAACAATCGCGATCTTGCCTTGCTGCCGGCGGATCAGCGGCAGCAGTACCACCGGCTCGCCGGTCGATGCATCCGTCACGATCGCGATCAACGGCGCCACGCCTTCGGCCGCGGCGAAGGCGGCGTACCAAGCCGCGTACCATTGCGGGTGCTGGAACGGCGTCGAGGGGCTGATGTCGTGCCAGCGCGCAACGGCCTGCTGCCAGTCGCGCACCAGTTCGACGCAGAATCCGGCCGCTTGGCTTGTTGCGTGCGCCGCCAATTGCCCCGCACTGGTCGTCAGCACCGTCATCGGCGTTGCGATCTATGCCGCCTTCGGCAGATCGACGATCTTGCCGGGTTCGTTCGCATCGAGGCGGAAATCGATCGCGCGGCGGGCGCTCCGCTCGCGCTTGACCCACCTGCTGTCGCGCACCAGCTTCTGCAGCACCTTCTTGGCGAAGAAGGACGGTCCGCGCAGATCGCGACTCTTCGGCGTGTAGCCGAAGCGATGGCGCAGCAGGCCGTTGGCGAGATGAATGATCTGGGCGCGACGGATGTCGTCGTTACCGTAGGACACCGTCATGGAGATGTTGACGGTGCCGAGATTCTCGACGCGGTGCGGCGCGTTCAGCGGCCAGTTCAGCATCTGTCCGGGCTCGAGGTCGAACACCTGCGCATGCGCGTCGTACCAGGGCGCGTAGGGCAGATCGACTTCGACATCGAACAGCGCGATGTCCTCGAGGTGCTCCGGCTTGAGGAACGGCGGCGTGTTCGGATAGACATAGACCCGCTTGCGGCCGGCGATCTGGATCAGACCTTGCCCCGGCAAATCGGCATGATAATAGACCTGCGCGTCCGGCGAAGAGACCAGAATGCCGGCCTGGTGGTTCGGCACCACGAATCCCGGAACCTTGGCCGCGATCTCCTCGAACATCCGGTCGATCAGCTTGCGGTAACGGCTATCGACCGCGCCGACATCGCGCATGTTGAGCCAGAGCCCGCCGCGAGAAATCGCTTCGATGACCTGGCGGCCGGAGAGGTTACCGATATCACCCTCGCGCCACACCCGGCTGGATCCCTTGGCTCCAGTCTTCACCAGGCTGTAGTGCTCGCGCGGATAGCTCTCGATCAGTTGCGCGAGTTCGTCCATCGAGAACGCGGGCGATTTGTGCATCTCGTGTTCGAGCCGGATCGGCTGATGGCTCCAAAGCTCGGAATGCGTCTCATCCCATGTGCTGAAGATCTTGCCCGTCATCGCCGCTCCTGCTGACTTCCTGTTGCCTGGCGCACCGCCTATTCCGACCGTCCCGAAATCGCGGCTTGGCGCCATTGCGCGACCGCCCGGTGTCCCGTTATGAGACGGCCGGACGACCTTTACGGTCAGAATGGCAAGAACGATGCCGGGCGGACGCTGCCGCTTACCGGAAGCTAATGTCTGGCAGCTATGGCTAACGCCGACAGTACCTGGAACCCCGCCGCCGCACGATGACTGGAGAAACCCGATATCGGGCGCTGTTTCTCGGCGCCGGACCGCAGATGCATTGCGGCATCGGCCAGTTCACCCGGCTGTTGCAGGAGGCGATCGAAAAGCTCGAGCCCGGAGCTGGCGCGACGTTAACCCTGACGCGCAGCGAGGGTTCGCTCGCCGATATCTGGCGCGCGGTCGGCCCGGCACAAAGCGTGGTCTGCAACTTCCCGATCGTGGCCTGGAAACGTGTGATCTTCGCGCCGCTCGCGGCGCTGGCGATCGGCTGGCTACGCCGGCGCAAAATTGTCCTGATTCAACATGAATGGGGCGGGCTGCATTGGCTGCGCCGCATCACCTACATTCCGGCGCTGCTGCTGGCTGATACCATCGTCATGTTCTCGCCGCTGGTCCGGCGCGAGCTGGCCGACGATCGCCTGCTCGGCTGGACCGCGAGAAAAAGCGTGCTGGCACCGCTGCCACCAAACATCGAAGCGCCGGCAGGCATCGAGGACTCGAAATTGCGCCATCGCCTCATCGCCGCCAAGGGCGACGGGCGGCTCTTGATCGGTTATTTCGGATCGATCTATCCGAGCAAGCAACCTAATGCGCTGCTCGAGATCGGCGCCATCCTGAAGCAACGCGGCGTCAAGCCGCTGCTCGTCTATATCGGCTCCTTCATTCGCGGCGTCGACAAGGTCGAGGACGAGTTTCATGCGCGCGCGCGCGAACTCGGCATTGCCGAGGACGTAATGGTCTCCGGCTTCGTTGCCTCCGATCACGAGGTGTTCGGCCTGTTCAGCGAGATCGACGTATTCTGCTATCCACTTGACGAAGGGATCACTGCGCGGCGCTCCAGCATTCTCACCTGCGTGCAATCCGGCCGTCCGCTGATCGTCGCCGGCCCCGCGCTTCCGGAAGAGTTCGACCATCATCCGCGGTTCAAGGAATTGATCAGCCGCGGTGCCATCGTGCTGGTCGCGCGCGGCTCGGACAACGAGGCTTATGCCGACCGTATTGCCGCGGTGGTGAAGCGGCCGCCGGTGCCGTTGCCGTTCGATTTCGACGGCTGGTGGAAGGACGTCGCCGAATCGGTGCGGGCGCAATTGTGAGACGCGTTCCCCGGACGCCATCGTCAGGCTCTTGCCCGGAACCGCGCCAGATAGTGCAGGCCGAATACCGCCATCAGGAACGTGAACCACAGCGGATCGGCACGGTCCAGGAAGAAGCTTTCCATCGCCGACAGGTAGAGCCCGAACAGCCACATCCGCAGCAGCATCATGGCGAGCGGACCGTTGTTGCCGCCCTCGTCAGCCCGTTGAAAATTCCTCAACGGCAGGATCACCAACACCAGGATCAGCAAGAGAAGCCCGGGAACGCCCATGCCCAGCGCCGTATCGAGATAGCCATTGTGGCTGTGGGAGGCGAAGCTGGCCCACTCCTTGCCTTCGGGAAGATTCTGAATGGCGCTGCTGCCCCAGAAGGACGCAAAGCCGTAGCCGGTGAGCAATCGTGCCTGTAGCGACTGCAACGCGAACGCCCAGATGTCGGTGCGGCCGGTGAATGTCGAATCGAACGGCAGCAGCTTGGAAATCCCGGCGAGACTCTCTGACATCACCGAGCCGATGCTCAACAGGTTCAGCAACAGCAAGGGCGTCAGCCATATTACCGCGCGAAGCCGGAACGAGCGGATGAAGGAGGTGACCGACGTCAACAATAACACGGCAAAGCACAGCGTCAGCGAGCTCTTTCCGGCCGAATACACCAGGAACAGCGAGGTGAGCGCGATGGTCGCAGCCCCCGATAGCCATAGGCCGGAGCGGACGATGTAGATGCCGAGAAACAGCACCATCACCATGATGCCGGCGGCCTGGTTCTTGTGACCGAAGGCGCCGCGCCAGTTGCCGGCAAGTCCCGGCTCCTGCGGGTCGGTCGCCAAGTGAATCGAAAGATCCGGGGCGAGCAATAGTCCGAGATAGCAGACCGCCAACAATGTGAGCGCCGCGATCGTGAACCAATGCGTCAATTCCTGCTGCGACCTCGGCAGCAGCATCAGTGCGGCAGTCACCGCGACAACGCAGATCGTCAGCGAAAGACGCCTGATCGACGTTGCCGGATCGAACGACAACACGACGCTCACCAGCACCCAGGCGCCGAACAGGACAAACGCCGGCGACAACAATGTCGCCAATCCCCGCGCGTCATTTCGCATCGCGAGCGCGACCGTCAGCACGCTGAGCGCACCGAACATCGCATAGGTGGCCAGCTCGTTTCCGGTGCCGACGTCGCCGATCTGCATGTCGCCGAGGCTGACGAACGGATGCAGCGAGATCCAGCCAAGCAGCAGCGTGCCGACAAAGGTCGCGCCGCGAACGATATCCATCACCTGCTGGCGCTCTATCCCGGCGGCGACGTTGCGGATTTCGGATGCGTCGATGAGCTGGCTCATGAGACGATCTTCGACGCCTTGTAGGGCTGCGGCTCGAGGCCGAACGCGGCCAGCACGCTGCCAATCGCCACCGTGACGGGATGCATGGCAATGGTCCACTCACGCTCGGTGAGGACCGCGTGCACGGCATGGCCGAGTGAAAGCGGCAAGGCAGCCAGCAGTTTGGCGGTGAGCTTCGCCCGTAACCGGAATGTCGGCGTCGCCTTGCGCTGGACGTGATAATTGATCGCCCCGATCCGCAGGCCTCGCATCGCCAGCCATTTCAGGCTGGTCCGGCTTTGCGGCACGGTCTCGCTGATCGCGGCTTCGGCCGCCCAATGAAACCGCAAGCCGAGCCTTTTACAGCGGTAGAAGAAATCGGTGTCTCCGCCGCCGAGAAAATTGAAACGGAGGTCGAACGCCGGCATGCCCAACCGATCAAACACCGCGCGCCGGATCAGGCAATTGCCGCAGCCATAGATCACCGGCACTGGACCTGAGGCGTCGTAGGCCGGTGCAAACGCGGGATGGCGCCGTAGCCCACGCTTCCGTTCGTCATCGAATTCAGGAATTACCGGACCGCCGACGATGTCGGCGCCGGTCGCCTCCGCAGTCCCGACCATCTGCTCCAGCCAATCCGGCGAAGCGATTTCGTCATCGTCGATCATCAGGAAGCTGGTAGCCAGCGGGAACATCTGCAGTGCCGTCTCGAAGGCGGCATTGATCGCATAGCAATTTCCCTGCCGCGGCTCGATCACGCAGAGCCCCGGGAATTTCCCCGACGCGAGGTATTCGACGGCAACCGGCACGCTCTCGCTCCTCGATGCATCGTTCTCCACCATCACGACGGCGAAGCGGCGGCTGGTGCGCTGAACGGCAAGCGACTGCAACGTCCGGCGCAGGTACTTGGGGCGGCGAAAACAGGGGATGCACACGACCGTTTCGATTCCTGGATCGAGCGCCGGTGAAGCAGCCACCAGCGCGCGCAGAGCCCTAGCCGCCGGATCAGGCCGGTCCATCCTGATATCGCCGATCGAGCTCTCTGCCATGAAAGTCTGGTCGTTCACGAATATGTCTCATCGTCCCGAAACGGGATTGCCGGATTAATTCCGGGACACTTCCGTCTCGATAAAGCCGCTCGCTCGGGGATTATCCCGTCCTTGCGGACGTAACGCGCACGGTGGTGCAAAAACCGATCCGGCAGAGAAACGTGAGGCACTGAATTCTGGCGACGGTTAATGGATGGGGTTAATCCGCGCTGAACGAACGTCGAGTGCAGATCAGCGGCTGAACAGTTTTCGGAACAGTCTTTGCGAGTTCGGAAACTGGCCGTTGTCGATCTGGGTGGGCCACGCCCCGTTGACGTCGAAATAAGCGGCGTAGGCAATCCTGTCTTCGTTCTTCATGAACCAGTGGTGCATCTGCTGAATGAAGAACGGATTGTCGCCGAAATTGCCCACGCCCCATTCGGGATAGCTCATGCGCTTGCCGTGCAGACGCGCAAACTCTCGGTGCCATTCGAGTCCGAATGGCGCCTTAATGTAAAAATTAGTCCAGCGCTCCTCGGCGGAGCCCTCCTGCCTGAAGTCGTAGACGTCGAGACCGATGTAGTCGACGACATCGTCACCGGGATAGCTCGCATCCGCCGGCATGTCCTGCGGCCCCCATCCCGGACACCAATCGAACTTGAAGCCAGTGGAATGGCGGCGGAATATCTCCACGACGCGGCGGAACGCCTTGATGTAATCGGCTTCATGCCCCTTCGCGAACCACGCCATTTCCGCCAGGTTCATTTCCCAGCCGAGCCGGATGATCGCCTTGGGATGCGCCTCTGAAATCGCCCGGGCCGCCGCTTCGAATTCAGCATCGTGCAGCCCATTGGCAACGTCGGCGAGAGGCGTCCCTTTCATGGTCAGCGGGATCGACCAGATCACATTGCGCGCAGGGTTGAGCTTCTTCCAGACGCCGGGAACCCAACTCACTTTGGAGAAGTCCTCCCAGGTCGTCTGTCCATAGAAATCGACGCCGAGCACCGAGGACGGCTTCTGCTTCAGCCATTTTTCCCACGCCTGCAGCGTATGCTCGCGTCCCACGGGCCCCCAATTAACGAAGGCGCCTGCGAACTTCGATGGAGTGGACGTGGCGCGCGAGGCGGCATTGCTGTCGACGTGCGCCAACAGCAGCACGGTCAGCACGAAGGCCGCCAGAAACAGCACCAGCCGCTTCAGGCCGTGTTTCTTGCGCCGCCTGGGCTCAGTTCGAAACATCGCCTGCCCTCGTGTGCTTTCTGGCAAAGACGGCCGTGACAGCGTTAACGCACCGCAGGAAGCGGTTGCGATGATGAACTCTCGCCGTCGCAAAAGGATACAAACCGAACAAGGCGGCTGTCCCAAAAAGAACAGGAGCCTCGCAGGGCCCACTTCGCGGAAAGAGATTTTGTCGAAAAAAATATAACCAAACGCTCATCGGCAATCCATTCGCCGAAAAGGCCGGCGATCTCGGTGACGGGCTTTGCAATATCCAGTCCACCTGCGGGCGCATGCACGACCGACGCGTCCGAAATGGTTACTGCGCAGCGAGATCCGCAGCGGCGTGTCGCAAATGCGGACAGCGCGGACAGGTCGGATGTGCTCAAAATTCCCAGCCTCGTCGTTTATCCGCAAGAGACGCCGGAAACCACCGGGTTAACCACGCTGATGCGCCGCAAGACATGCAGCGCCGGTACGGCACCGATCTTGCTCCAATGGGCACTGCGGGAGGTTTGCGCCGGTTGGCGGCGAGCCTCCGGCAGATGAACTGTGCCGTGTCGTTAACCCTGAACCCATTGCCGAAGTAATGCTCAGCCAAACGTTCCATTATTCGGTTGCGAGCGTCGTATCGGCCGCTGTCGGCTTGCTGAGCGCGGTCGTATTCACGCGCCTGCTCTCTCCGGACGAATATGGCGTCTATGTCGTCGGCCTGAGCACCGCCGGCATCGTCTCGGCACTGCTGTTCACGTGGGTTCGCGTCGCCGCGCTGCGCTTTCAGTCGGAGGGCGGTGCGGTCGACGTCAGGAAGACCGTTTTTCTCGCCTACCTCATCTCCGCCCTCGCCGCGCCGATCGCACTCCTGGTTGCCACGCTGACGACGTCGGTCTCGCTGGATCGAAATATCGCCGCCATCTTCTTTGCGCTGGGGCTCGGCCTGTTTGAACTCGGGCAGGAACTGCTCAAGGCACGGCTGCAATCGCTTGCGTTCATGACGGCGTCGATCATCCGCGCCTGCCTGGCTTTCACGCTGTGTCTGGCCGCGGCGCTTCTAGGCGGCGGCGGACTGTGCCAACTCGCGATGGTAGCCATCACCTATTTCGTCACGACGACACTGTTTGCGAGTACGATCCTGCGGTCGCCCGTTGCGGAACCAAAAATTTCCGATCTACGGACGTTTGCGGCCTTCGGCATTCCGATCACGCTATCCGGCATCGTCTTTGCGATTCATGCCGCGCTCGACCGGATGCTGGTGTTTCATTTCATGGGCGACCATGCGGCAGGCCAGTACGGCGCTTCCGCCGACCTCGTCCGACAGATCATTCTTATTCCTGCGGTCAGCATCGCGTCGGCGACGATCCCGCTGGCGGTGCGCGCCTACGTCAACGGCGGCGCCCGCGAGGCGCGGCCGCATCTGGAGTTCAGCCTCGAAATCCTCTTGGCCGCCGTCCTGCCTGCAGTCGTAGGCGTGGCTTTGACGAGCAGCCATATCGCCGGCGTGATCCTCGGCAGCGAGTTCAGGGAAACTGCAGCGCAGATCATGCCGATCCTGGCGTTCGCCTGGCTGTTCCAGTCATTCTCCCAGTCCTACATTCACGCGAGCTTTCATCTTGCCAAGACGCCGTTCATGATGACGATGCAAAGCATCGCGATGCTGATCGCGAACTTGCTGGTCATGCCGGTTCTGCTTGCCAGATTTGGCCTGATTGGCGCGGCGGCGAGCCTTGTCATCGTCGAAGCATTCGGCGCGGGTTTCGGCTGGTATCTCACCCGAAGGGCGTTTCCGCTTCCCTTCAACGCATTCCAGGTCATGCGCATCGTCTCGGCGACGGCAATCATGGCGCTGGTTCTGGCGTTCCTCAAGCCGTCGCTTCCGATCGGCGTGGTCTCGTTTGGCGTGCTAGCCGCCACCGGCTGCCTCGTGTACGTCGTGGCCGCTTTCGCGTTCGACATCGCGGGCTTGCGGAAGGCCGTCATGGCCTACGGCGCGCATCGCAAGCTCTGGCCGGCCAGCAAATCGACGCGTGAAGGACACGCCCTTCCGGTCTCGCCGATCACCGCCCCGTCCACGGGACTCCCCAGCATGTCGATCAGAAAGCCATGATGCGGCTCGCCAGCAAAAGCCCGGTCGCTGCAACCGACAATCGACATGTCGTCTGCCGGACCAATCCGGTGTCGCTGTCGGACTTTACCGACAAGCGGCGCGAGGCAACACGACCGGTCGCGTTCCGGGGCGCGAATTTCGACCGGGACTTCGACAGCAATACGCTGTTCTACGATGCGGTGCAGGTCAGCAAATCAAAGATTGCGCTGTTTGCACCGCCCTTCTTCAACCTCGCGCGCGACGTCGCGACGACAACCTTTATCAGCGGCGCCGGGACCTCCAAGGCGCGGACAAGGCGCCTCGACCGTCACGCCCAGTTGTGGCTGGACATTCCCGAGAACGTCGGCCCGGTCCAGGCGTTGGGCGAACTGGGCAGCTTCGCGTTCTCGGTATCGCCCAACGAGTCGGAGATGTTCCGCGATTGCCGCGTCATCTTCACGATGTCGAAGGACAATCCGATCGAATGGATCCTCGATTGGGTGAGGTTCAACCGCGACATTCACGGCGCGGATGCCGTCCTCATCTACGATAACGGCTCCAGCGCCTACGACAGCGCCACCTTGAGCGCGGCGCTTCGATCGATCACGGGCATCCGCTGCTCGGTCGTGATGGAGTGGCCCTTCAAATACGGCCCGCAGGGCGCCAATAGCTGGGATCACTGGGATTCCGATTTCTGCCAATTGGGGGCCTGGGAGCACGCAAGATGGCGGTTCCTACGACATGCCCGAAGCGCCATGAACTCCGACATCGACGAGCTGGTACTCTCGAAGACCGGCAGGTCGGTGTTCGAAGCCGCCGAACAATCGTGGACCGGCCTTGTTCGCTATCGGGGACGATGGATCATCGGCATCGACCACGGTCTTCGCGACGACACGCGCGTTCCGCATCGCCACGCCGACTTCTCGATCTTCATGCCGCCGAAATACGAAGTCTCACGGCTGGTGATGCGACGAGACGCCAACGCGTGCCTGCCGAAATGGACGGTGGTTCCCGGCCGGTGTCCGACGCATGCGCAATGGCACGTCCATTCGATCTTCTCCTGGTGGGCCTCGTATTTCTGCACCAAGGATTTTTCGTTCCGGCATTTTCGCGAGATCGGCAGCAACTGGAAATATCAACGCACCAACCGCGTGCCGTTCGATCCGTCGATTCACAAGGCGGACCAAGCGTTGTTGCAAGCGTTTCAGCGGGTGGATTGGGAAAACTAGAATGAACAGGGCACCGCCCACGTCGGAATGGATGAAGTCGATGAACGAGGCAGTCACGATCGGCCACGCGCCAGCGACAGCAAATTCTCCGCAAGCCGTGCACCATCCGCAGGCGCTTCTCGAACTGGTGCATGGCGAGGCGCGGCAGAGCCTGCTCACGGTTCACGCCATCCTCGAAGCGACGCTGCCTGAACGCGAACTCTCGATTTACGAAGCCGGCGGCGGCTCGACCAGCTTCCTGCCGCTCAAGGTGCTGCATCGCGCCCACGTCACCGTGGTCGATATCGACGAGGACCAGATCCGGAACAACGACTACGCCCAGCGGGCGATCCTCGGCGACATCCAGACCCATCGCTTCCGGCCCAACAGCTTCGACCTGGTGATCTGCTACAATGTGATCGAGCACGTGCCCGATGTCGAAGCCGCATTGCTGCGCTTCTACGAAGCGCTGAAGCCGAACGGACTGATCCTGATCGGCGCGCCCAATCCGCGTTCGCTGTCTGGCTTCGTCACCAAATACTCGCCGCACTGGTTCCATGTCTGGTTCTACCGCCATGTCCGCGGCGACAAGAAAGCCGGCCTGCCCGGCCACGCACCGTTCCCAACGCTGTTCCATCCGCTGGTCACGCTTTCCAACCTGGAAGCATTCGCCGAACAGCACGGCCTGCAGATGATCTATCGCAAGCAGTATGAGAGCCCGCGCTATCCGGAGATGCGGCTGCGCATGCCCGCGTTCGCTGCGCTGGTCGATGCCGCCGCGCGCGCGATGAACTTTCTCCTGCCCGGCCGCACCGACGTGCGGCACGGCGACTACCACGTGATCCTGCGAAAGCGCTGAACCATGAACGCGGTTTGGTCAGAGGCAAGGGCAAAGGTCGGCCACCGGCTGGCGATGCATTTGCACGTCGATCGGTTCCGGCTGCGTAACAGCACGCCGATGGTCAGTTTCACCTTCGACGATCTGCCAAAGAGCGCGGTGACGACCGGCGCTGCGATGCTCGAAGCGCATGGCGCGCGGGGAACGTTCTATGTCTCGGGCAGCCTGGTCGGCGCCGCCGCGCCGGACTGGGTCGCGGGCGATGGCGAGGATGTGGTCTCGCTTCACCGCACGGGTCACGAGATCGGCTGCCACACGTTTTCGCATCAACGCGCCTGCGACCTCGACGAGGCCGCGATGCGGCAAGAAATCATGCGCAACCGCGCTTACCTTCGCGCGCTCGATCCTTCGATACGGATCGATAGTTTTGCCTATCCGTTCGGATATGGCTCCTACGCCCGAAAAGCTCAGCTCAGGACGGAGTTCCAGACCTGCCGCAGCATCGTCCAGGGCGTCAATAGCGGCAGCGTCGATCTGCAGTTCCTGCGCGCGATGCCGCTGATCGATCGCGAGATGGATCGCGACGGGATAGACCGCGCGCTCGAGGACGCGCAAACCAATAATGGATGGTTAATTTTCTACGGCCACGACGTCATCGACCGTCCGAGCCCCTATGGCTGCTCGCCTGCCCTGCTCGAGCATGCGCTCGCCGCGGCATCGCGGCGGAAAATTCCGATCCTCACCGTGGCGGAGGCGATGCGATGCGCCCGCGGTTAAACGCTTTGTTTGCCATTTCGGTGAATAGTCCCTCGGTGAGTATGGTTAATTTTCCTTGTTGCGTTTTTTCAGCGCTTTTTTCCGGCGTGACCCGAAGAGTAACCCCTCAGCCGATGCGTGCGGCAGTTCGAATGGATGCTGGGGTCGATGCTTATCTATGACCAGCCGATACGGCCTGACGCCAGGCCCGCCGCGGTGACCGCGCCGGCCGGCTTCAGCGTGCTCGATCTGGCCCAGCTCCTGTGGCAACGGAAGGCCGCGATCGCATCAGCGGCGCTGATCTCCGCCTGCATCGCCGTTGCGGTCGGAAAGAGCCTGACGCCGAAATACACCGCCTCCACCCAGCTCTACGTCGATCCCCGCGAATTGCAGTTGGTCGATCGCGAATTGACGCCCCGCGCCCAGGATATTTCCGGCCTCGCGATGGTCGTGGAGAGCCAGGCGCGCGTCATCACCTCGAACAACGTGCTGCTGCAGGTGATCCGCGACACCAATCTGGAAGAGGACCCGGAGTTCGGCGGCGGCGCCGCCAAGGGCCTTCTCGGATCGCTGCTCGGCCTGTTCGGGATCGAGCTGCGCCCGACCGCCGAGCAGCAGAAGCAAGTCCAGATGAGCGCGCTGGAAGCGCTCAATCGCCACATCAACGTCAAGAAGACCGACCGCACCTTCATCGTCGATATCGACGTCTGGTCGTACGAGCCCGCCAAGGCGGCGATGCTCGCCAACGCGATCTCGAAAGCCTATTTGGCCGAATCCAAGCAGTCGCAGGCGGCCGCGGCGCGGCGCGCGACCAGCGACCTTTCCGGCCGGCTGAAGGAACTGCAGGAACGGCTTCGCAATGCCGAGAACACGCTCGCGGTCTACAAGGCGCAGAATAATTTCGTCGGCACCCAGGACACGCTGATCAGCGACCAGCAGCTCTCCGCCAGTAACCAGCGGCTCGCGGCGGCGCGCGCGCTGACGCTCGACGCGCAGGCCAAATTCGCTCAGATCGAGGCCAGCCGCAAGGTGTCGGCCGACGCCGGCGCCATTCCCGAGGCGCTGCAGTCGGCGACCATCGCCAATCTGCGCGCGCAATATGCCGAGGCGCGAAAGCGCCAGGCGGAATTGCAGGGTGAGCTGGGACCGCGTCACCCAGCGCTGCGCCAGATGGCGCAGCAGGTGCAGGACCTGCGCCGCGCCATCAATGAAGAGGTCGAGCGCTTCGCGCAGGCCGCGAGGAACGACCTGATCCGGGCCCGTGACTACGAAGCCTCGCTCAACAAGGCGCTGGAAGCCCAGAAGCGCCAGAGCGTCGAGATGAGCCAGGCCTCGGTGCGCCTGCGCGAACTCGAACGCGAGGTCGAGGCGAGCCGCGACGTCTATCAGTCGTTCCTGAAGCGATCGCGCGAGACCGAGGAGCAGGAGAGCCTGAACACCTCGAACGCGCGCATCATCGGCGAGGCCACCGTGCCGCAGCGGCGCACCTTCCCGCCGGCCATGAGCCTGCTCGCGATGATCGGCTTTGTGCTTGGCGGGCTCGCAGCCGCCGGCTGGATCGTCGCGGCCAACCAGTTGATGCCGGGCACGAGTCCGTTTCAGCCCCGGGACAAGGCGCCGTCGGAAGCTACCAAAGAGCCCGCCGCGCCTGAGGCTGCGAGGGACCCGCCTGCCGCCGAACTCCGAGCGCAACCCGCAGTCAGCCTGATCGAAAAGCCGCTGATCGCACGGCTGCAGGAAGCCGACGTGATGCGCACGCTCAGTGGCATCCTTGCGACTGATGGCACCGCCGACGTCACGCGCTTCGGTTGGCCGACGCTGCGCGCCGGCTTTCCGTTGATGACCGTCCTCAACGCCATGCGCGAGATGCGCGCAGCGCTGGCCAGGCGCGCCGAGCAAACGCCGCCCGTGATGGCCGTGATCGGCGCGGGTGCGGATCAGGACCGCAGCATCGCCGCGCTGAACATCGCGCTCGCTGCGGCGCGCGACGGCGCCAAGGTGCTGTTGATCGATGCCGACCTCACGCAGCGCGCGCTGTCGGACAAGGTGAGCCACTTGGCCAAGAGCGAGCCCAACCGTTTCGGCTGGCTCAACATCGGCGCCAAGACACCCCGCGCGATCCAGACCGCCAACGGAATTTCGATCCTGCCGGCCATCAAGGCTACGGACGCGAAGGCCGGCGACGCCATTCGAAAGGCGATTGCGCAGGCCCGTTCCACCGATGGCCATGACCTTGTGATTCTCGACGGGCCGGCGATGCCGTGGAGCCCAACCGACCGCAAACTGCTGGATATGGCCGAGGGACTGGTTGCGATCCTGCCGGTGCACCTCGACATCAACGACAGCATGGAAGACATCATCGCAGCCCTCGGCGGAGCCGAGCGCAAGCTGGTCGGTGTCGTCCTCAGCGAAGTCAACCCGACAGCGGCCGGCGAGCAGCGGGACAAGCAATATGCGTGAGCGCCGCGCAAATCCCGTCGGGCGAGCCGCCACGGCCAGCATACCGCGCATCACGCTCGGCGGGCTGCGGCTCGCTGTGCTGGATCTCGAGCAGACCGCGGACTTCATGGTCGACATGGTATTCCCGCAACGCCGCATCAATCGTCCGCTCTATCTGACCTCGGCCAATGGCGAGGTGCTGGCGCGTTGCTCGACCGAGCCGATGACCGACCGGCTGTTCCGGGCCGCCGATCTGATCAATGCCGACGGCCAACCGCTGGTGACGTTGTCGCGGCTGAAATCAAGGACGCCGCTGCCCGAGCGTGTCGCGACCACTGACTTGTTCCACGTCGTCGCCCGCAAGGCACAGGCGGCCGGCCTGACCTTCTACCTGTTCGGCGCGGACGAGACTGAGAATGCCGCCGCGGTCGCCAGCGTTCGCAGGCAATATCCCGATCTCAAGATCGTCGGCCATTGCCACGGCTATCTCCGGGGCGAGACGCTGCGCGCCAAGGTCGCCGAAATCAACGCGCTGGCGCCGGACTATCTCTGGGTCGCGCTCGGCGTTCCCTATGAACAGGCTTTCGTCGAGGAATTCGCGCCCGCGCTCTCCAATGTCGGCGTCATCAAGACGGCCGGTGGACTGTTCAATTTCCTGTCAGGCAGCCGCACCCGCGCGCCGCTGTGGATGCAGCATGCGGGCCTCGAATGGGCTTGGCGCATCTGGCTGGAGCCGCGCCGCCTGTTCTGGCGCTATTTGACCACCAATCCGCGCGCGCTTTATCTGTTACTGAACAGGAGCCGATCGAGAAACATCGGCGGGACACAAAACCGATGAGCAGCCGTCCAGCCATTCTCGTCACCGGCGGTGCGGGCTATATCGGCTCGCATTGCTGCCGGGCGTTGGATAACGCGGGCTACCAGCCCATTGTCTACGACAATCTTTCGACCGGCCATCACAGCTTCGCCGCGGGCACGCTGGTGGTCGGCGACATCGCCGACAGGACGACGCTGGCGCGGACCTTTGCCGAGCATGACATTGTGGCGGTTATGCACTTCGCGGCGTCGAGCCTGGTCGGCGAATCCGTTGCCGATCCGCAGAAATACTACGTCAACAATCTGGCCGGCACGCTGTCGCTGCTCGAGACTATGCGCGCGGCCGGCTGCACCCGCCTGGTGTTTTCATCGACCGGCGCGGTCTATGGCAACGCCGACAGCAAGGCGCTGCGCGAGGACTATCCCTGCGCGCCGATCAACCCCTACGGCGCCTCGAAATGGATGATCGAGCGCGTGCTGTGGGATTATCGCATAGCCTATGGCTTCGGCTCGTTCGCACTGCGCTACTTCAACGCCGCTGGCGCCGACCCTGCCGGCGGCATCGGCGAATTGCGCGAGGTGGAAACCCACCTCATCCCCCGCGCCATGATGGCGCTGCAGGGACATGTGCCTGATTTCGCCGTGTTCGGCGACGACTACGACACGCCCGACGGAACGGCGATCCGCGACTACATCCACGTGACCGATCTGGCGGCTGCCCACGTACTTGCGCTCGAGCTTCTGCTGCAGGGGCACACCGGCGGCGCCTTCAATCTCGGCACCGGCAACGGCTTTTCGGTGCGCGAAATCCTCGCGGCGATCGCCGCCGAGACCGGCCGCGAAGTCCCGCATGTCGTCAAGCCCCGCCGACCAGGCGATCCGACCTATCTGGTCGCCGATCCCTCCGCCGCACGCGCGACATTGAACTTCCGTCCCGCCCATTCGGATCTGGCCACGATCATCCGTACCGCCTGGGCGTGGCACAGGAAGGCTCACCCGCTGAAGACGGGTGCGCCTGGTCGCGATTGAGGCGGGATTTACTCCGAGGGCGCTTGAACCTCGGCGATCCCGATGCGGCGGCACCCCCACCCGTAGCTGATGCTCCGCATCAGCATCATCTTGAAGAACGGCTGCCGGAGGCCGCCTATGCCTCCCCCGCAAGCGACCGCAAGCGGGAGAGGGAGTCCGACGCGCCGTGCGGCAATCGCTCAACTACTACAGCGGCTTGATCTGCACTTTGCGGAATTTAACGACTCCGGAACCGTACTGCAGCGCGAACGGGCCGCTGGCGTGTTTTGAGTCCTGAACATCAACGGTCTTCTGGCCGTTCAGCACGACGACGAGCTGCGGCCCCTTGGCTGTGATTTCGTAGGTGTTCCACTTGCCGCCAGCCTTCGGCATCGGGTCGACCCGGGCCACATCGACAATCGCGCCGGTGCCGTAGGTCGGATCGGGCCGTTTGTCGAAGATGTTGATCTCATAGCAAATCTTGGCATCGATTTTTGCCGACTGGTCGCAGCGAATGAAAATTCCGCTGTTGGCGTCATCGTCGGCCCAGAACTCGACCTTCATCTCGAAATCCTTGTAGGAGGCCTTGCTGACGAGATACGAGGGATCCTTGCCCTCAGTGATCTTGTCCGCGACCAGCGCGCCGTCCTTCATCGCCCAATTGGCTTTGCCGACCTCGGTCCAGTCGCCCATCTTGGTGCCGTCGACAAGCGTCACCCAGCCATCGCTCTGGCCGGACGCCACGCTGGAAAATTGAACGGCGGCCGCGCCCATCAACAGGCCGGCCGCAAGTCTCGACAAATGCTTCATGAACATAGCCTCCCATGCTGCTCTTGGTTGGGCAGCAACCTAGCATCACAAGGCCGGGCGGAAATCCCTTTTTCATGCTGCAGTTGCGTCATACGCATCGTGCGTATCGCAGCCGGTCACACATGCATGTGCGCGCCTTGTCCCACGAGAACGGGAGCGGCTAGCGTGGATGGACCACAGACATGAGCCTCGGCTCACGAGCCAATCGGAGGAATCCATGAAGCTGACAAGCAGGTCTTGGCGATGCCTCGTGATACTGCTGCCGTTCATTGCAATGACGGGTATGACCGTTGCGACCGAACTCAATCCGGCCGCGGTCGCTTACAAACTGCCGGACCAGATTCCCTGGGGCCCAGTCAATACGGCCGGCGCACAAAGCGCCGTCGTGGTCGGCGATCCCGCAAAACCCGGCTTCTACATGGTCTACAACAAGTGGACCAAGGGCAATCATTTCAGCCGTCCGCACTTCCATCCCAACGATCGCTACATCGTCGTGCTGCAGGGCACGTGGTGGGTCGGCACAGGGCCGAAATTCGATCCGGCCAACACGACACCGATGCCGGCCGGCAGTTTCGTCACGCATTTCGGCAAGCAGGTGCATTGGGACGGCGCCAAGGACGAAGACGCCGTGCTGCTGATCATGGGCGAAGGTCCGGCGACCTCAACGGCGGCAGAAGAGAAATAACTCCGGTCTCGCCGGTCTATTCCCGCCGGCAACTATTTTGGGTGAGGCGCGTTTTTATGTTCTCAACCAGCTTAGGGATGTAGAACATGGCTGTTACCGCGCAGATCAAGGAACACATGGACGTCATCTCGTCGGACAGGAAGACGGTCGGAAAAGTCGATCATCTCGAAGGACCCGACAAGATCAAGCTGACCAAGCAGAGTTCGCCTGATGGTGAGCATCACCACTTCATTCCGGTGTCATGGGTCGATCACGTCGATCAGCACGTGCATCTCAATAAATCGGGCGCGGATGTGACCGCGCACTGGCAGCACGGCCGGCAGTGACCGGCTGACACGCATTGCGCCGCGTGCGGATGTGGATATCATCTGATGACAGGAGATGGGATGCATCCGGCGGCGCGATTGCAGTTCGAACGCTTGATCGGCGAGTATGCACGCTGGCGGGCTGTTCCCGAAACCGAACGATCGCCCGCCCCGGCATGGTGGTGGGGACCGGCGATGGAGTTGCGTAGCGCGCCGCAATCCCTTCCAGCGGAATGGTGTGCCGAGCTTGGCCTGCCCAACCAGGCGACATATGCCGCCGCGGCAGAACTCCTCCTCAAAGCCATCGCGGGACAGACGACCCTGCCCTGGCCGGACGACTTTCCTCGCAAGGCTTCGGACACCAAGGCTTCGGACACCAAGCTCGCGCGTGAGCTGCACCCGCAGCCGTCAGACGACAGTGCGTTCCAACCCTGACCCGGCTTCCGGCTGCAGCGGCGGCGAGGCGAGCCGCGGTTCGGCCCGAAGCAAATCGGCCATCTGGATTGCAGGTAGCGGTTTCGAGAACAGGAAGCCTTGCATCTCGTCGCAGGCGTGATTGCGCAGGAACGCCTCCTGCTCAACGGTCTCGACGCCCTCCGCAATGACGGTCATGCCAAGCGCCTTGCCCATGCTGATGATCGCCTGCGCAATGGCCTGGTCTTCGGAATCGACAGGCAGGTCGCGAATGAAAGAGCGATCGATCTTGATGGTATCGATCGGGAACTGCTTCATCAGCGACATCGACGAATAGCCGGTTCCGAAATCGTCGATCGCAAGGCGAATGCCGCGGCTCTGGATCGCGTCGAGCACCTTGATCGCGCGCGAGACATTCCGCATCACCATGCTTTCGGTGACTTCAAGCTGCAGCAGCACCGGCGACATGCCGCTTGCCAACAACGCCTCGTCGACATCGTGCAACAGATGCGGATCGGCGAATTGCCGCGGCGACAGGTTGACCGCCATCGTCACCGGCCGCAGGCCACGGCGCTGCCAGGCCATGTTCTGCGCGCAGGCTTCCTTGAGCACCCAGCAGCCGATCGGAACGATCAGGCCGGTTTCTTCGGCGAGCGGAATGAATTGTCCCGGGGATACGGTGCCGAGCTCGGGGTGCACCCAGCGCAGTAGCGCCTCGACGCCGGTGATCTGGCCGCTCGCCATGTCGATCTTCGGCTGATAATGCAGCGAGAACTGGTCGCGCTCCAGAGCGCGGCGAAGCGCGCTCTCCAGCGTCAGCCGCTCGATCGATTGCGTCTTGATCTCCTTGGTAAAGAAGCGGAAGCCGTTCTTGCCGTCTTCCTTGGCGAGATACATCGCCATATCGGCGTTCTTGGTCAGCGTCTGCATGTCGGTGCCATCCGACGGATACATCGCAATTCCGATCGAGGCGGTGGTGTGGCATTCGTGACCGCTGAGCTGCAGCGGCTGGCCGAGTACGGAGAGAAGCTCGCCGGCGATGCGCTCTACCTCGTGACGCTCGGCCGCCTGCTCCAGAATGACCACGAACTCGTCGCCGCCGAGCCGCGCCACGACATCGCTCGAGCGCAGCGCGCGGCGCAGCCTGTCGCCGATTTCCACCAGCAGCATGTCGCCGGCGTCGTGCCCCAGCGAATCGTTGATGACCTTGAACCTGTCGAGGTCGATGAACAGCAGCGCAAACTGCCGCTGGTCGCGCGCAGCGGCATTGATCGCGCGGCGCAGCATGCCGTTGAACATTTCCCGGTTCGGCAGGTTGGTCAGGCTGTCGTGCGACGCCAGGTACTCGATCCGCTCGTCCGCGCGGGTCTTCTCATCCGCGCGGTCGAAATTCTCCAGCGCAAAGGACACATTGTCGACGAGCCGTTGCAACAACTCGGCAAATTCGGGCGTGAACGTATCCTTCTCGCGCGACATGAACGACATCACGCCGACGGCTTTCCCATGCACCAGCAGGGGAAACGAAGCGCCGGAATTCGTGCCATCAAGACGCGCTCTGTGGTGAAACGCCTCGGCATTGGGATCCGCGAGGTAGTCGTTGATGATGCAGGCCCGCTGCGAACGGATCGCCTGACCGCACAGTCCACGTCCCTCCGGGTGCGCCTCACTGGCCGATAGCTTTGCCAGACGTGCGCTGAGGGCGGTCGGACCGGCAGCAGCGACAACGTCGAGATAATCGCTGTCGGGCTTCGTCAACACGATAGAGGTCAAGGTGAACTTGCCGCCGTCGGCCGCGGCCTCGCACACCAGGTCGAACAGTTCAGCCCGCGACGTCGCGCGAATGATCGCCTCATTGGTCGCGCTCAGCGCCGCCAGCATGCGCGTCAGGCGCTCCTTCTGGATTTCGGTCCTCGCCTTGTCGTCGGCACGGTCGAAATTCTCCAGCGCGAAAGATACGTTGTCGGCCAATCGCTGCAGCAGTTCGACGAATTCGGGAGTGAAGGTGTCCTTATCCAAGGACATGTAAATCATGACGCCAACTGGCTCGTCATGCACCAAGAGGGGAAAGGCGGCGCCCGACTGAGCGCCATAGCTACCTACGACGGCTTGGAAGGCGGCAACGCGCTGGTCGCCAACATAATCATTGGTGATGCATGGACGCCTGGTTCGGAACGCCGTTCCGCTGAGCCCACGTCCCTCGGGACGGCTTTCATCCGTCGACAACCTGACGTGCCGCGTCGCCTCGGCTGCCGGGCCGGAGGCGGCCACGATCCTGAGAAGGTCGCTGGCCGGAGTAGCCAGTGCAATGGTGGCCGACGTGAACCTGCCGCCATTTGCCGCCGCTTCGCACACGAGATCAAAGAGCTCCGTGCGGGATTTGGCCCGCATGATGGCTTCGTTGGTCCTGCTCAAAGCAGCGAACATCCGCGTCAGGCGCTCTTTCTGACTTTCGGTCCTAGCCTTCTCGTCCGCACGGTCGAAATTTTCCAGCGCGAACGACACATTCTCCGTGAGCCGCTGCAGCAGTTCGGCAAATTCGGGCGTGAACGTGTCTTTCTCGGACGAGATGAAGAACATCACACCGACGGGCTGACCGGAAACGAGCAGCGGAAATGCAGCGCCCGACATAGCGCCGTCGCTGTGAATGAACTGACGAAATGCCGATCCTCGCGGATCGGCCCGAAAGTCGTTTGCGATGCAAGCTCGCCTGGAGCGGAACGCATTACCGCAGAGACCGCGCCCTTCAGGCAGATCCGCGTTGGTCGAGACCTTGACCCGCCGCATGTTGTTTGCCGTCGGCCCTGCCACGGCCACCAGATCGATGTCGTAGCTGTCGGGGCGGGCCAACAGGATACTGGTCGAGTTGAACCGCCCACCGTTCGCGGCAGCTTCGCACACCAGTTCGAACAGCTCTGCCCGCGACGTCGCACGGACGATCGCTTCGTTGGTGGCGCTGAGCGCAGCCAGCATGCGCGCCAGACGTTGCTTCTGGGCGTCGGCCCGCGCCTTCTCGCTGGCGCGCTCGAAGTTTTCGAGCGCGAAGGAGACGTTTTCCGCAATCCGCGCCATCAGCGCGACGATCTCTTCATCCTCCGCCCACAGCTTTCCGACGAAGAACAGCAGCACGCCGATACTCTCGTCCGCCCTGATCAGGGGAGTGGCGACGCAGGCGGTAACGCCCGTCTCGCGGGCGGCCTGATGCCAGGGCTGCCCCTGTGTCGAATTGAGGATGTCGTTGTTGACGGCCGGCCGTTGTGTTCGGAATGCCTTGCCGCAGACGCCCGTTCCGTACGGGTTGCCCGCGTCGATCGAGAACGGCGCTCGCATGATCTGTTCGACGATTGCGCCTGTGCCGGCGGCCGGCTTCAGCCAGATCGAGTCCGGCTCTGCAAGCAGGACCACTGTGGCCGCGGATTTGCCGCTGTATACCGCGGCGTCGCAAACGCGCTGATAGAGATCCTGTTCGGTCTTGGCGCGAAGAATGGCTTCGTTGGTCGCGCTGATGGCGCCGAACATCCGGTTCAACCGCCGCATCGCACGCTCGCCGTTCTTGCGCGCGGCTTCATGGTCGAAATTGTCGAGCGCAAACGAAATGTTTGCCGACACACGCTCCAGCATCGATACGAGCTGTCCGTCGATCGAGTGCACCTCGCGGTGCGAAACCAATAGCACTCCGACGCTTCGGCCATTGCAGATCAACGGCAGCGCCGCCGCGGCGCGCACCTGGTTGGCCTTGGCGCCCTCGCGCCAAGCCAGCGAGCGCGGATCGTTCAGGAAATCATTGCTGACGCATGCCCGCCGGTCGCGAAACGCTTGTCCGGCAACCCCGGACCCCTCTGGCGTACCGGCCACGATCGAAATGTCGATGCTGCGAAGGCGGGGCACGTCATCGCCGCAGCCGGCGGCGAAGCGCAGGAGATTGGTTTCCCTCTCCAGCAGGAAGACCGAGACAGCCAGGAAGTCGCCGACCGAGAACGCGGCTTCGCAAACCTTCGCATACAGTTCTTCGGGCGATTTGGCGTACAGAATCGCCTCGTTGGTCGCATTCAACGCCGCGAGCGTGCGCGCGATGTCGGTCTTCACCGTCCCCAAGCTCCCTGCCGGCAGCGCCGGGCTGCCCCTTGCGGATTTTATGCGTGCAACAGGCCTAAATGCTCGTTATTGGCGGCCGTGAGTTGCGATTCAGAGTAAATGTCGGACCAACGGTGAACGACGCCGCTCCGGAGAACTACGGCCCATTCACGATTTGTCAGCCATACGGCTGGCGCGCGCCGGCCGCGATGCGGACCCGCCACAAGCAATTTTCGAATTTTGCAGGATGAAGTCCCGCTACGTGAGGGCCGTGCTGACGGCATGGCTAACAGGATATTTCCACGCTTGCCCTGCCGCGGGCGCTTTGAGAGCATGCCGGTACCAAACACGACCCGCGGTTCGCGCGGGCGCTCAAGGCGAGGAAACTCCCATGCCGATGGTCCAGGCCGACCGTCTCACGCGAATTGGCGCGGCCCTGCTTAGGGCTGCCGGCGCAACTGAAGAGGAAGCCCGCGCGGTCGCCGTCGGCTGCGTCAACGCCAACCTCGCCGGCCACGATTCGCACGGGGTGATCGCGATCCCGACCTATATCGACCGCATCAAGGCCGGCCATATCGTGCCCGGCGCCAAATGGACCATCGTCCAGGAATCGCCGACCACGACCGTGATCGACGGCCATTGGGGGTTCGGCTTTCACGTCAACGCCAAGGCGATGGCGCTGACGATCGAGAAGGCGAAAACCGCCAATGTCGCCGCCTGCACAGTGTTCCGGCAAAGCCATGTCGGGCGTCTCGCCGCCTATCCGCTGATGGCGATGCGGGCCGGCATGATCGGGATTGCAGCTGCCGATTCCGGCCGCTCGCCGAAGCATGTCGCGCCGTTCGGCGGCCGCGAGGCAAGGCTCGGCACCAACCCGATCTCGATCGCGGTGCCGTCGGATCTTGAGGCACCGTTCTATCTTGACATGGCGACCTCGGCGGTAGCGGCCGGCAAGATCGCACTGTCGGTCGCGCGCGGCGAACAGATTCCGCAAGGCTGGATCATCGACGCCGAGGGACGGCACACCACCGACCCCACCCAGTATCGCAAGGGCGGCGCGCTGCTGCCGCTCGGCGGCAGCGAGGGCTACAAGGGAAGTGGGCTGGCAGCGATGGTGGAAGTGCTCTGCGGCCTGCTCACCGGCCTCGGTTTTGGCGTCGAGCCGACCGGCCGGCACAACGACGGATGTTTCATGGCGGTGTTCAATGTCGCAGCCTTCCGTCCCCTGAAGGATTTCGAGAAGGAGGTCGGCGAGTTCGCGCGTTATCTCAAATCGACGCCGCCGTCGGAAGGCTCGCCCGGCGTGTTCTATCCCGGCGAGATCGAACATATCCGCGAGCAGCAGCGCAGGCGCGACGGTATTGAGGTCGAGGACGCCACCTGGGAAAAATTGAAGGCACTCGCTACCGACTACAAGCTCATCGCTGAGCTCGACCTGAAATGAAATCCGTATCAGTCCGCACAAGGAGAACCGCATGACACGGCAAATGGCGCTGGTGGGATTTTTGCAGGCGCAGAACTGCACCAACCTGCCGAGTTCATGGCGGCACCCGGAATCGCGCGACGATTCGATGTCGGCCGACTACTACCAGGAGATCGCCCGGATCCTCGAAGCCGGCAAATTCCACATGGCGTTCTTCGACGACCGCCTGGCGATGCCCGACCGCTACGGCAACGATCATGCCCACACCGTCGAATACGGTATCCGCTGCGTGAAGATGGACCCGCTGATCGTGCTGACCACGATGGGTATGGTCACGACGAAGCTCGGTCTGGGGTCGACCTGTTCGACCACCTATTACGAGCCGTTCGATGTCGCCCGCCGCTTCGCTACCCTCGACCTGATGTCGGGCGGTCGCGCGGGCTGGAACGTCGTCACCTCGCTCAATGACGGCGAGGCCCACAATATGGGCAAGGACGCCCATCTCGAGCATGATTTCCGCTACGATCGCGCCGACGAGTTCATGGAAGTCGTGCTCGGCCATTGGGACACTTGGGAAGACGGCTCCTTGATCATGGACAAGAAGAGCGGTCGCTTCGCCGATCCGGCCAAGGTGAAGCGGCTCGACCACAAGGGACAATTCTTCAAGTCGCGCGGGCCGTTCACCGTGCCCCGCTCGCCGCAGGGCCATCCCGTCATCATCCAGGCCGGCGCGTCCGGTCGCGGCCAGCGCTTTGCCGGGCGATGGGGCGAGGTGATTTTTACCGCGGCGCGCAACGTGGCCGCCGCCAAGGAAGGCTACGCGGCGGTCCGCAACGAAGCGGCGAAGGCCGGCCGCGATCCCGAGCAGATGTTTCTCTGCAACCTCACCACCCCCGTCTGTGGCGCAACCAGGGCCGAGGCCGAGGACAAGATGGCTGTGATCAACAAACTGCCGCTGGAGATCGATGCGCTGTCGCTGCTGGCAGAAGCGCTGAACTTCGACTTCGCCGCCAAGCCGCTCGATGAGCCGCTGACCACGGAAGAGCTCAAGAGCATGCAGGGCATCCTCGGCATTCGCGACGGCGTGCTGAAGGCATCGGGCAAGACCAACCCCAGCGCGCGGGACTTCGTCACCTTCTCCGGTCGCGGCCAGGTGCAGGACGCGATCGTCGGTGGCCCGAACGAGATCGCGGACAAACTCGAAGAGATGTTCGTCGAGTGCGGCTGCGACGGCTTTGTCATCGCCGCCACTATCGTGCCGGGCTCCTATGCCGATTTCGTCAAGCATGTGGTGCCGGAATTGCAGCGCCGCGGCCTGTTTCACAAGGACTATGCCGGCAAGACCCTGCGCGACAATCTCGGCCTGAAGCGGCCTGCCGCCGGCGCCTGGAAAACCCGGCCGCAGGCCGCCGCCGAATAACACGAGGGCACTTCATGCGTTGGCTCAAATTCACCGCCGCCGGCAAGACAGCCTGGGGCATTGTCGAGGGCGAGCGCGTGATCGCGGTCGATGGCGATCCGTTCGGCGAATGGCAGCGCGGAACGCAGTCGCATGCGCTGAAGGACGTCAAGATCGAGCTGCCGCTGATCCCGCGCACCTTCTATTGCGTCGGGCTGAATTATCTCAAACACCTCAAGGAGGCCGCCGACAAGGCCGGCACGGTGCCGAACGTGCCCGACCGGCCCGAGATCGGCTATCGCGCGCAGAACGCGCTGATCGCCCATAATGAGGATGTGGTGATCCCGGCGAGCGCGACCGAGAAGATTCATTACGAGGGCGAGCTGGTGGTCGTCATCGGCAAGAAGGCAAAACACCTCACCGAAGCCAACGCGATGGACTGCGTGTTCGGCTACACGATCGGCAACGACGTCAGCGAGCGCACCTGGCAGAAGGCCGACCGCAGCCTGTGGCGCTCCAAGAATGCCGACACCTTCAAGCCGATGGGCCCGTGGATCGAAACCGACGTCGACCTCGACAGGATGGAAACGGTGATCCGCGTGAACGACAAGGAGACCGGCCGCTTCCGCACCAACGACATGATCTTCGGCATCGTGCCGTTCCTCGTCGAACTCTCCAAATATTTCACTCTGTCGCCGGGCGACGTGATCTGGATGGGCACCGACGGCGCCTCGCCTGATTTGAAAGCCGGCGATGTGGTCGAGATCGACATCACGGGGATTGGAACGTTGCGGAACAGGTTTGTGAGGGAGAAGGGGTGAGGCGCGTCGCCACTGTTGGACCCTCATCCTGAGAGGGTGAGGGTCAAGGGAGCGCGCCGCTGCACTCGACTTGCGCTCCTTCGGCCGGCGTCCTCAGAAATGAGGACAGGCGCCGGAACCGGCATTGGGTAAGGTTCGTCCCAACGGGTATCCAATCCTGCGGAGAATCATCATGGCTCGCAGCTCCATCCTGCTCGGCTCGGCATTTACGAGCCTTGTCCTCGCATCGTCTCCAGCGACAGCCCAACCGGCGATCGATCTGGATCAGCTCACAGCAACGCAAGCCGCCGCCGATCTCTGCGCCGGAAAAATCACCAGCAAGGCGCTGACCGCGGCGGCGCTGGCGCGCGCCAAGACGAAGCCTGAGCTCAACGCCTTCATCACGCTGGACGAGGCCGGCGCCATCAAGGCCGCCGAAGCGTTTGACGCCGGCCGCAAGAAGGGCGCGTGCAAGCCGCTCGGCGGCGTGCCCATTGTCATCAAGGACAACATCGAGGTAGCCGGCCTTCCCAGCTCGGCTGGAACGCCGGCGCTGAAAAACTTCGTGCCGAAGAAGGATGCGCCGGTGGCGGCAAAACTGCGCGCGGCGGGCGCCATCATCATCGGCAAGACCAATATGCATGAGCTTGCCTTCGGCATCTCCGGTTACAACGGTGCGTTCAAGACCGGCCCGGAGCCCGGTGTGCGCAACGCCTATGATGCGACGAAGATTGCCGGCGGCTCGTCCTCCGGAACGGGGGCCGCGATCGGTGCGCGCATCGTCACCGCAGGCCTCGGCACCGATACCGGCGGCTCCGTCAGGGTGCCCTGCGCGCTGAACGGCTGTGCCTCGCTGCGCCCGACCGTCGGCCGCTATCCGCAGGCGGGGATCGCGCCTATTTCACACACGCGCGACACCGCCGGCCCGATGGCTTCCACTGTCGGCGACGTGGCGATCCTCGATCGTGTGATCGCCGGCGGCGGCGCGATTGCGTCCGCCGAACTGAAGCGGGTCCGCATCGGCGTCGACAAAGCCATGCTGGCCAACCTGGATGGCGACACCGAAGCCGCATTCAAGACCGCGCTGGACAAGCTCAAGGCGAGCGGCGTGACGATCGTCGATGTCGAAATGCCAAAGCTCGCCGAGCTCAACGGCCAGGTCGGATTTCCGCTCGCGCTTTACGAGGCCTATGACGACATGGCCGCCTATCTCAAGAAGACAGGTAGCGGCGTCGGCATCGAGAATCTCGCCAAGGAGATCGCAAGCCCCGACGTAAAGGGCACCTATGACGGGCTGGTGATTCCGCGCAAACTGCCGGGACCGAACAATACAGTCGCCGATGCCCAGCCGGCCTATGACGCCGCGATGAAAACCGCCCGGCCGGCGTTGCGGGCGCTCTATCGCGATACGTTCGCAAAGAACAAGCTCGATGCCATCGCCTTCCCGACCGTGCCGAAGGTCGCGATCGCATCCAACCCCGATTCCTCGAGCCTCGCCAATTTCCTGCTGTTCATCCAGAACACCGATCCCGGCAGCAACGCCGGCATCCCAGGGCTTCAGCTTCCGATCGCGCTCGGCGCGTCGACGAAGCTGCCTGTCGGCCTCGAGCTCGATGGTCCCGCGGGAAGCGACCGCAAGTTACTTGCGGTTGGCATGGCGATGGAGAAGCTATTCGGCAGGCTTCCGCCGCCGTCGCGCTAGGTGGCGCTCACGGCTAATGCCTTGCAAACAGGCTGGCGACGCCGCTGCGGCGGCGGACGCCGAGCTTGGCGAAAATGCGCTCGATGTGGGTGCGGACGGTGGAGACCTCGACCTGCAGCCGGTGCGCGATCTCCTTGTCGCTGAGATCGTCCGATATCATCCGCGCGATCTCGAATTCGCGCACCGAGAGCTTCAGGATCGGTGAGCCGGCAGCCGCAACGGCCGCCACCCCGCCGGCCGCGCGCACCAGCGCGCCGGTGAAGGCAGGCTCAATCAGCCGCAACAATTCCAGCGTATGGCCATCGAAATTCTCGCGCCGCCGGCCGCGCCAGATCCTGATGTCGCCGATGTTGCGACCGCCGGCGAAGCTATAGGCGTTGACGCCCCAATGCAGTCCGTCGCGGGCGAGAAAATCGTTGAAGAATTCGGTCCGCATCAAGTCGCGTTGCGGCATCACCTGCGTGACCAGCGTCGCCTCGCGGCGGGCCTGGAGCTTCAAGGTAATGGGATCGCGCTGCTGATAGTAGCAGTCGTAAGCCGCGATGTTGTCCGGGTCCATGTTCAGGTAGACGGCCTTTTCGAAACGACCGGTCGCCTCCTGCCAGACGAACGAGGCGTAATGATCGGCCTCCAGCAATTCGAGCAGATGATGGCCGATCGCCTCGCGAACGTCGCGCTCGCTGAGGTCTTCGGACAACAGCCCGAAGATGCGCGCCAGCACCCGGCTCTCGGAAGCGCTCACATACATGAGGCCATCCTAGCGGGGAACCGCGATCAGGGGAACCGGCTTCGCATGAGCCTGCCGCCTACTCGACATTGATGCCGGCGTCTTCGACGACTTTGCGCCAGCGCTCCACCTCGCTGCGATAGTATCGGCCGAATTCTTGGGGAGGTGCCGTAATCAGGACGAGGCCCTCGTTAACGCTCAGTTTTTTAAAGGCGTCGGCCTGCACGGCTTTCGCCGCCGATTTGTTGAGGCGGTCGATGATGTCAGGCGGCGTCTTCGCCGGCGCAAACAGGCCGTACCAGGTTTCCGCTTCAAAGCCGGGAAAACCGGTCTCGGCGACCGTCGGCAATTGCGGAAAGGCAGGCGAGCGCTCCGCTGATGTCACTGCCAGCGCGCGTAACTGACCGCCCTCGATCAACGATGCTGCGCTTGCCACCGTCGTGAACATCACCTGGGTCTGCCCGCCGATCAGATCGGTGATGGCGGGCGCGGAACCCTTGTAGGGGACCATTGTCATATGGACGCCGGCCATGCGCTTGAACAGTTCGCCGGCGAGGTGCGCCGAGGTGCCGGTGCCGAATGTTCCGTAGGAGATCTTGTCGGGCTCGGCCTTCGCCGCCGCGATCAGATCGGCGATCGAGCGAAACGACGATTTCGGATTGACGACGACGATATTGGGAGAACGCGCGATCAGCGCGACGGGCGCAAAGTCCTTGTTCGAGTCGAACGGCAATTTGGCATTCAGGCTCGGATTGACGGCATGGGCAAACGTTCCCATCAGCAGCGTGTAGCCGTCAGGCTCGGCGGTCGCGACCGCCTGCGCGCCGATAATGGTGCTGGCACCCGGCTTGTTCTCGACGATGATACTGGCGCCAAGATCCTTTGCCATCTCCTGCGCCAAGACGCGGGCGATGGAGTCCGTGCCGCCGCCTGGCGCAAAGGGGACGATGATCTTGATGATGCGGTCCGGATAGGCGCCCAGAGCCTGATAGGCTGAAAGCGACAACAAGCCCGGAGCGAGCGCGAGCAGCAAGGCGATGCGGCGTCGATCGAACAGCATGGCGCCCAGATCCTCCTAGCTCTGCGTTGTCATGCCCCGCCGCCGGGTCTCGCCTTCGGCGGCCCCGATGGGCTCCGGCGGGGCATCCAGTACGGGGCGACGACATCTTGGGATGCTACACCGCCGTCGCCTTGGCGAACTCCACATAAATCTCGCGCAGGCGGTTGGTCATCGGGCCGGGCTTGCCGTCGGCGACTTTCTTGCCGTCGATCGACACCACGGCCTGTACGAACAGACTGGCGCTGGTAACGAAGGCCTCCTTGGCGGCGAGCGCCTCCTCGATCGAAAACGCCCGCTCCTCGACGCGGAGCTGGCGTTCTTCGGCCAGCGCGACGACGGCCTTGCGGGTGCAGCCGGGCAGGATCTCGCTGCCGTTCTGCCGCGTCACGATCACATCATCCTGGGTCAGGATGAAGCACGATGACGAGCCGCCCTCGGTCACCTTGCCGTCCTCGATCATCCAGGCCTCGCCGGCGCCGGCCGCCGCCGCAGCCTGCTTGGCCAACACCTGCGCCAACAGTGCGACGCTCTTGATATCGCGGCGGGCCCAGCGCAGGTCCGGCACCGTGATCACGTTGATGCCGGTCTTGGCCGACGGCGCGTTGATGATGTCCTTGGTTGAGGTGAACATGATCAACGTCGGCTTTACGTTCTTCGGAAACGCAAAATCGCGCCCGGTGTCGGCGCCGCGCGTTACTTCCAGATAAACCATGCCGTTGGCGAGATTGTTGCGCTTAACCAGTTCCTTCTGGATCTCCTGGATGCGCGCCGTCGTCTCCGGCAGCGCCAGCTCGATCTCGCCGACCGAGCGCTCCAGCCGCGCCAGATGCGAGGCGTTGTCGATCAATTTTCCGTCCAGCACGGCAGCGACTTCATAGATGCCGTCGGCAAACAGGAATCCGCGATCGAGGATCGAGACCTTCGCCTCGGAAAGCGGGACGAACGAGCCGTTGACGTAAGCGATCTGTTCCAAAGTAGAGTCTCCTGGAGGTAGTAAAGCTGTTGCGTGGACCTTATCGGCAATCTGCCAACGGCGAGAACCTCTCACCGCGACCCGGATGATTTCGACGGCCACCACCGTCATTGCGAGGAGCGCAAGCGACGAAGCAATCCACCTATCCGTTACGCCGCGCTATGGATTGCTTCGCTTCGCTCGCAATGACGGCGGCGGTCGCAGCGACTAATGCGACAAAATCTTCGACAGGAACTTCTGCGCGCGTTCGCTGCGCGGGCTGCCGAAGAAATCCGTCTTCAACGCGTCCTCGACGATCTCGCCCTTGTCCATGAAGATCACGCGGTGCGCGACCTTGCTGGCAAAGCCCATTTCGTGGGTGACGACCATCATGGTCATGCCCTCATGGGCGAGATCGACCATCACGTCGAGCACCTCGCTGATCATCTCGGGGTCGAGCGCCGAGGTCGGCTCGTCGAACAGCATCGCGATCGGGTCCATGGCAAGCGCCCGCGCGATCGCGACGCGCTGCTGCTGGCCGCCGGACAATTCGGCCGGATATTTCTTCGCATGCACGGTCAACCCAACGCGCTCGAGCAGTTTCTCGCCCTTGGCCATCGCCTCGTCATGCGAGCGGCCCAGCACCTTCTCCTGCGCCAGGCACAGATTCTCGATGATGCGCAAATGCGGAAACAGCTCGAAATGCTGGAACACCATGCCGACGCGGGCGCGCAGTTTCGGCAAATCGGTTTTGGGATCGTTGACCTTGATGCCGTCGAGAATGATCTGGCCCTCCTGAAACGGCTCCAGCGCGTTGACGCATTTGATCAGCGTCGACTTTCCCGATCCCGACGGGCCGCACACCACCACCACCTCGCCCTTGGCGACGCTGGTGGTGCAGTCCTTCAGCACCTGGAAACTCGGCCCGTACCATTTATTGACGTGGCTGATTTCGATCATGGCCTCTCACCGAACAATAGCAATGCGCGCCTGCAGGCGCCGGACGCCATAGGACGCGACACAGGAAATCACGAAATAGACCGCGGCCGCGAACAGATACATCTCGACCAGCCGGCCGTCGCGCTGCGCCACCTTGCTGGCGGCGCCGAGAAAATCCGGGATCGACAGCACATAAACCAGCGAAGTGTCCTGGAACAGTACGATGGTTTGCGTGAGCAGTACCGGCAGCATGTTGCGGAACGCCTGCGGCAACACGATGTAGCGCATGGACTGGCTGTAGGTCAGGCCGAGCGCGCTTGCGGCCGCCGGCTGCCCTTTGGAGATCGACTGGATGCCGGCGCGCATGATTTCGGAGAAATACGCCGCCTCGAACATGATGAAGGTGACGAGAGACGAGGTGAACGCGCCGACGCGAATGGGCCGCGACGCCCCCGTCAACCACTGTCCGATATAGGGCACCAGGAAATAGAACCAGAAGATCACCAGCACCAGCGGCAGCGATCGCATGAAGTCGACATAGAGCCCGGCGACGCGGCCGAGCAGCTTGTAGCCGGACAATCGCATCAGCGCGATCAGCGTGCCGAAGATCAGGCCGCCCAGCGCCGACAACCCGGTCAGCATCAGCGTAAAACTCATGCCGTCGAGGAACAGGTAAGGCAGCGAGCGGCGAATGACATCGAAATCGAGATTGTCGAACATCGCTATTTCCCCGTGATATAGCCGGGGATCGCCAGGCTGCGTTCAAGGAAGCGCATGCCGGTGACGACGACGATGTTGATCGCGAGATACATCACGGTCGCGGCGGTGAAGGCCTCGAACACCTGGAACGAGAATTCCTGCATCGCCCGCGCCTGGCCGGTCAGTTCAATCAGGCCGATGGTGATCGCGACGGACGTATTCTTGATGGTGTTGAGGAATTCGGAAGTGAGGGGCGGCAGGATGATGCGGAACGCGATCGGCAGCAGCACGTAGCGGTAGCCCTGCGCCGTGGTTAGACCCAGCGCGGTCGCGGCATTCTTCTGTCCACGCGGCAGCGAGGCGATGCCTGCGGCCAATTGCACGGCGACACGCGCCGACATGAACAACCCGACCCCGATCGCCGCCGTCCAGAATGGCGCATTCGGAATCTGCTTCAGCCACAGCCCCGCGCCGCGCGGCAGTAGTTCCGGCAGCACGAAGAACCAGAGGAATAGCTGCACCAGCAGCGGCATGTTGCGGAAGAATTCGACATAGCCAAAGCCGATCCAGGACGCGGTTCTCGACGGCAGCGAGCGCAGGATACCGATGATCGTGCCGAAAATCAGCGCGATGACCCAGGCCAGCAGCGCCGTCTTGATGGTCAGCAGCAGTCCCGCCACCAGCATGTCGAGATAGGTCCCCGCCCCTGTCGGGTTCGGCTCGAAAAAGATGTGCCAGTTCCAGTTATAGTTCACGCTGCACCTTGTCCCCGAAAGTGCCGGTAAAGCTCTTGATCGCTAACGCTTATGCAAATGTCCGGCCATTTTCATTGCAAAAATGGCCGGACTATCTTGCTAGAAGTTCCTCATCCTGAGGAGCCCCGCACTGCGGGGCGTCTCGAAGGATGAGGGTCTACTTTTACTTATACGAATCCGGATCCGGCGAGTCCGACGGTTTGGCGAATTCGTTCTTCAGCTCGGCGCTGATCGGCGTGTTGAGGTTCAGCCCCTTGGGCGGGATCTTCTGCGTGAACCACTTGTCGTAGATCTTCTGGCCCTCGCCGCCGGTATAGAGCGCCGCCGTCGCCGCATCGACCACCTTCTTGAAGGCCGGATCGTCCTTGCGCAGCATGATGCCGTAGGGCTCGGGCTTGGAGAAAGCATCCTTGGAGATGAGGTAATCGCCCGGCGCCTTCGAGCCGGCAACCAGGCTCGCGAGCAGGATGTCGTCCATCACGAAGGCCACGGCGCGATCGGTCTCGACCATCAGGAATGCCTCGGCGTGGTCCTTGGCCGGGATGATGTTGATGTTGAGGCTGCGCGCCGCGTTGGCTTCGGTGAGCTGCTTGATATTGGTGGTGCCCGCGGTCGAGACCACCGGCTTGCCCTTCAGATCGTCGATCGAATTGATCTTGCTCGCCTTCTTGGTGACGTAGCGGCTGGCGGTCAGGAAGTGGGTGTTGGTGTAGGAAATCTGCTTCTGGCGCTCGACATTGTTCGTGGTCGAGCCGCATTCGAGATCGATCGTGCCGTTGGCGAGCAGCGGGATACGGGTCGACGACGTCACCGGGTTGAGCTTGACCTCGAGCTTGTCGAGCTTGAGCTCTTTCTTCACGGCATCGACGATCTTGTAGCAGATGTCCATAGCGTAGCCGATCGGCTTCTGGTTGTCGTCGAGATAGGAGAACGGAATCGACGAGTCGCGGTAGCCGAGCGTGATGGCGCCGGTATCCTTGATGTTCTTCAGCGTCCCGGTGAGCTCCTGGGCCGTTGCCGGTCCGGCGCACAACGCACCCGCGACCAGACAGCCGATAATATGATGGTGTTTCACGTAACTTCTCCCTCCAAAGGTTTCAGATGATTGCTCATCCACCCTGACTCAGCAACTTGCCGGGCCGTTTGGCCGACGGTCTCGAGCCTTTCTTGGCAAGACCCTTGGCAAGACCGCCTCCGGCGTGCCCGGCACTATGCCTGCACAATTCGGACCAAAACAGATTTAGCGCCCGTTGGCCATCATGCATTCGGCCCCTGAATGCGACTAAAGACAAAGGCAACGCCCATTTGTCGCCGCCGATCGGGACCAGCCGCTTCCGGCCGGAAGCCGCCACAGTCCCCTCCGTTAACCAAGCCACACCGCGTCCGCTGAACGCCATCCCGCACAGCACGTCGGACATGTCGCTTTCAATGACCCGCACGCCGAAAATGGGGGCGGTCTCCAGGATGAGATCGACCAGCCGGGCGAAATAGACGCCGGGCGAATACATCAAAAGGGGGACCGGATGCGACGCCCGGCCGGGCAGCGACGCGCCGCCCTTCGCCACCAGCGCTTCGCTGGCGTAGGGCCGCAAGAATTCGGTGCCGAGGGTGACGCGTTCGTAGCGATCCGGATCGAGATGGATCGGCTGCTGGGCGTGGTGGTAGCAGATCATCAGATCCACGTTGTCGGAGACCAGCGAGGTGACGAGATCGTGGATGTTGCCGACGACCACCGAGCAGCTCAACCGCCGCTCCTGTGACCAGGCCTGCCACCAATGCGGCAGCCGCGCGGTGGCCATCGCGAACGGCAGGGCGATGCGGATATGTTCGTTGCGGCGAAGCGGCTTGCCGCCAAGCTCGACGCGGGTGTCGAGCATCTGCCGCAGCAACTCGCCGGCATGCTCGCGAAAGCGCTCGCCTTGCGGCGTGAGCTGCGTCGGGTACACGCTGCGGTCGATCAGGTCGAAACCGAGCCAGGCTTCGAGCGATTTGATCCGTCGGCTGAACGCGGCCTGCGACGTGTTTCGTTTTTCGGCGGCGCGGGTGAAATTTCCGGTCTCGGCCACCATCAGGAAATCCTGAAGCCAGCGAAGCTCCATCAAGCCCCCCGCATTGCAAGCGATCGCGGCGTCGCCGCCACGATAGCCGCTCTGGGGCAACGCGTGGCTGCGGACGCCAACCGGCGCCGGTTCTCGATAGCAAATGTGAAGCTCCATGCCGGTAAACGTAGCGGGTCGCCGCCCGGGATGACCAATGCAAGCTTTGCATCGCCTCGGCTCGCCTTCGCTTCTGCGGCAGTCCCCGTCAAATCTCGCCCGTTCATGTCAGCCGTTCGACATTCGCCCATGATCGCATCTTCCTTAGCCTGCCACGCCTCCGGCAGGTTATGCAAATTTTGCATCATGCAGACTTGGCATCAAGGGCGCCGTTCGGTGGCCTTAAAACCTGGTGAGCAACACCCCTTCGTCCGATCGATTCTCACGCCTCGATCGGATGATCACCAGGATGAGACCTCGAAATGAAAATCTGCGTACTGGGCGCCGGTGTCATTGGACTGACGACCGCATGGTGCCTTGCCGAGGCCGGGCACGACGTCATCATCGTCGACCGGCATGCCTCCACCGCGAAAGGCGCCAGTGCAGCCAATGGCGGCCAGCTCTCTTACGCGTTCGTGGCGCCGCTGGCGTCTCCGGCAACACTCAGGAAGCTGCCGTCGCTACTGCTGTCGTCGACTTCGCCGATGCGCATCCGCGCTGGCCTCGATCCGGCCTTGATTTCCTGGGGCGCGCGCTTCCTGCTCGCTTGCCGGCCGGCAGCCGTGCGCGAGACCATTGCAGCGCAACTTGCGCTCGCCGCCTTGAGCCGGAGCGAGCTGGCGCGGCTGACGCAAAGCCTGATGCTCTCATTCGGGTTGCGAACCGCCGGCAAGCTCGTGGTGTTCCGAAGCCGGAACGAATTCGATATGGCGCGACGCGCGATCACCGCGAAAGCCGGCGAGTACGGCCAGCAGGTGTTGACGCCGGCGGAATGCCTGGCGCTGGAGCCTGCGCTCAGGCTTGACGCGCACGAACTCGCGGGCGGCATCTTCACGGCCTCCGAGCAGGTCGGAGATTGCGCGGCGTTTTGCGCAGGACTGACGTCTCGACTGCTGCGGCAACGCAACGTCGAATGGGTGCTCGGTACCGAAGTTGCCGGGCCGGTCCGTTCGGGCGGCCGGCTGGTCGCCGTCGACACCGGCAAGCGACATGTGCAGGCGGACCATTTCGTTTTGTGCATGGGGGCGGCATCGGGCGCTTTTGCGAAAGCGTGCGGATTCTATCTGCCGATCTATCCGCTCAAAGGCTACAGCATCACGCTTTCACCGGCGCCGGAGGCGCGCCTTCTTCGGCACAGCGTCACGGATATGGAACGCAAGCTGGTATTTGCGCCGCGCGCGCGCGACGGGCGCACGGCCATAAGGGTTGCCGGCATCGCCGATCTCGAAAGCGACACCACGATCGATGCAGGACGCGTCGAAGTCCTGCGCCGCGCCTCCGCCGAGTTGCTTGGGATCGACGCCGCCGGCGACATCGAGCCCTGGTGCGGGCTTCGTCCCATGACGCCCGACAGCCGGCCGATCATCGGCTGGTCGCCGCTTGACGGCCTCTTCATCAATTCAGGACACGGTATGCTCGGCTGGACGCTGGCGTGCGGCAGCGCGCGGCTGACGGCGGACTTGATCGGTTGCAAGCCATCGGTCGCGGCGGCCGGGGCATTTGCCCTGCGCCGCGCCGCCTAACGAACGGTGACGTTGCGAACCAGTGGGCCGACAATCCAGGCTGGCTGCCCGAATTCGCATGGTGCGGCGGCAGCCAAATTCCGTACTCCGGGATGCCGCGGCAGGCCGATTGTCGCTGGCGTCATTTCCAGCTTGTTGCGACGCGGACGGCGCGAGCCCCCAGCCGCCAACACGCTTTTCTTCCTCGGCGATTTCAGGGATGATCGAGCCCGGGAAGAAACAAGCGGCTCTCGTGTCAAGAGAAGCTGCAGGGGAGTGTTGCATATGTTCAGACGTAGCCATTTGGCGACCGCCATTGCTGCCTTCATGGGCGGCTTTCTCGTTAGATGCTGGTAGATCGAGATTCGGCCATTGGAGAGGGTGGTCTTTTCGCAACGACCGTCTTCGGCTGCAGTGGAGCCGCAGCATGGTCGGGCGTTGACTTTAGCTCAACCCACCGACCCAAGAAGTCGTTTGCGGGTGACCGTGTCAAGCCATAGGCGTGCTGTCGGCTAGGATTGCCCGGCCCAAAAAATGCGAATTCGGAGAGGAAGCCCATGAGCATTCAGGTTGCTTTAAGGCCGCGAAGCGGCGACGCGGCACTCTTCTTTGGTGCCCATCTTTCGCGGACTGACTTACTATTGTGGCAGCGCGCGGCTGACGGCGGACCTGATCGATCGCAAGCCCGCTGTGGTCGAGGCGGGAGCTTTCGCCCTGCGCCGCGCAGCCCGACCGAAGCCGCGCGGAAAATCGGCATGAGCTCGCAGGTTTGCTTTCGTATACGCCGCTCGTGCCGCCTCTGTCGGCCAGTCTATCAGTCAACGCACTCTTCTCATTCGATTTTAGCAATATCGCCGGCGGCTAACAAAAGAGAAACGGGTTTGGCCTCGACCGGACAGCAAGGGAGCGAGATTTGATGTTTCAACGCAGCCATTTGAGAATCGCGCTTGCGGCCGCCGCTATGCTGGTGTCGGCCCATGCCGGCGCGCAAGACTATCCCACCAAGCCGATTACGCTGATCGTCCCGTGGCCGGCGGGCGGTTCGACCGACATCTCGATGCGCGCGATCGCCGAAAGCGCTTCCAAGGTGCTGGGACAGCCGATCGCCATCGACAACAAGGCTGGCGGTAGCGGCACCGTCGGCCCGGCCACCATGGCGGCCGGCGCCAAGCCAGACGGCTACACCATCGCGCAGATTCCGATAACCGTGTTCCGCCTGCCCCTGATGCAGGAAGTCTCGTGGAATCCGGACAAGGACTTCACCTATATCGTCCACCTCACCGGCTACACGTTCGGCGTTACCACCAGCGCCGAGTCGCCCTTCAAGACGTGGAAGGACGTTGTCGACTACGCCAAGCAGAATCCCGGCAAGGTGACCTATGCGACGCCGGGCGCCGGCACATCGCTGCATATCGGCATGGAGCAGATCGCGTCCATGGCCGGCATCAAGCTCACCCAGGTGCCTTTCAAGGGCGGCGCGGAAACCAACGCCGCGGTGCTGGGACAGCACACCATGCTGCAGGCGGATTCAACGGGTTGGCGGCCGCTGGTCGACGCCGGCAAGCTGCGGCTTCTGATGGTGTGGACCTCGGCGCGTTCGCCGAATTATCCCGACGTGCCGACGCTGAAGGAGCTCGGCTATCCCATGGTCTATGACTCGCCATTCGGCATCGCCGGACCGAAAGGCATGGACCCGAAGATCGTCGCCAAGCTGCACGACGCCTTCAAGAAGGCGCTGGACGATCCGGCCGTGATCGCGACGCTGGCGAAATTCGACATGGTGCCCAGTTACAAGAGCACCGAGGACTACAAGAAGTTCGTCGTCGAGGTTACCGAGTCAGAGCGCAAGGTGGTCGACAAGCTCGGTCTGGCGAAGAAGACGAACTAATTGCTGCCTGGCACGTGTCCCGGACGCCGTGCAGCACGTTTGCGTTGCTCCGCGGAGCCGGGACCCACTGCGCCCGCAAACGCCCGCAAACATATGGGCTCCGGCTCTGCGGCGCACCACTTCGTGCTGCGCCGCGTCCGGGGAACGGCTGAAAGAGACAGATGAACGACAACGCCAACGTCAAATTCCGCCTCAACAATTCCGAACTGTGGGGCGGGCTGATCGGGCTCGCGCTCGGCGGCTTCGTGATCTGGTCCGGGCTCAAGCTCAAGCTCGGCACCATCAACGATCCCGGGTCGGGCTACGTCCTGTTCTATACCGGCATCCTGATGTGCCTGTTCGCCGCGGCGATCATCGTCGCGGCGCTCACCGAGGGTGGGCCGACCTTCGGTTCGCGTTGGCAGAATGCGCGCTGGACAAAGCCGGTGATCGTCATCGCCTGCCTCGCCGCGTTCGCCTTTGCGCTCAATCCGCTTGGCTTCCTGCTGTCGTCGATCCCGCTGATGGTGCTGCTGTTGCGGCTGGTCGATCCGGTGCGCTGGCAATTGACCATTCCAATCGCGCTGTTGGTGCCGCTCGGCATGTGGTGGATCCTTAAGCGCCTGCTGCTGATCCAATTGCCCTCGGGCATCTTCGAAATCGGCTGATCGCACCATGGACACGCTCATCAACGTCGCGCATGGCTTCGGCGTCGCCCTTCAGCCAATCAATCTGGTCTATTGTTTCATCGGCGTCTTTATCGGAACGCTGGTCGGCGTGCTGCCCGGCATCGGCCCGATCTCGGCGATGTCGCTCTTACTGCCGATCACGCTGTCGGGAACGCCAGAGTCCGGCATCATCATGATGGCCGGCATCTATTACGGCTCGATGTATGGCGGCTCGACCACCTCGATCCTGGTCAACATTCCCGGCGAAGCCGCTTCCGTCGTCACCTGTATCGACGGGCACCAGATGGCGAAACAAGGCCGCGCCGGTCCAGCGCTCGGCATCGCCGCGTTCGGCTCGTTCATCGCCGGCACCTTTGCGCTGGTCGCGCTGATGCTGGTGGCGCCGAAGCTTGCCAGCGTCGCGATCGCTTTCGGGCCGGCCGAATATTTCAGCCTGATGGTGCTCGGCGTCGTGGTGCTCACTTTCCTGACGCAGGGCTCGATGGCGAAGGCGCTGCTGATGGCTTGCACCGGCGTTGTGCTCGGCCTGATCGGTCTCGACAGCATCACCGCGCAGCCGCGCCTGACCTTCGGCCGGATCGAGCTAATCGACGGCATTGGCCTCGTCCCGGTTGTCATGGGCCTGTTCGGCGTCGCGGAGGTGCTGCTCAACACTGAACAAATCATCAAGCGCGACATCATCAACACGAAGATCGCGCACCTGCTGCCAAGCAAAGCAGACTGGAAGGCCAGCGCGGGCCCGATGTCGCGCGGAACGATTATGGGATTCCTTCTCGGCATCCTGCCGGGCGGCGGCGCGGTGATCTCTTCCTTTGCGTCCTATGCTCTGGAAAAGCGGCTGTCCAAGACACCGGAGCGCTTTGGCAACGGCGCGATCGAGGGCGTGGCGGGACCCGAAGCCGCCAATAACGCGGCCGCCGGAGGCGCCTTCATTCCGCTGATGACGCTCGGCATTCCGCCGAATGTGGTGATGGCGCTGTTGCTCGGCGCCTTCGTCATTCACGGCCTGCAGCCCGGTCCCTTGATGATCACGCAGAACCCGGGCCTGTTCTGGGGCATCGTCGCCAGCATGTATATCGGCAATTTGATGCTGCTGGTGCTAAACCTGCCGATGATCGGCATGTGGGTCCAGCTCCTCAAACTGCCCTACAACATTCTGTTCCCGCTGATCATCCTGTTCACCATCATCGGCGTCTATTGCTCAAGCAACAACGTGTTCGACGTCTATGTGATGATCGCGTTCGGCATTATCGGCTATTTCATGCGCAAGCTCGGCTACGAGCCGGCGCCATTGGTGCTGGCCTTCGTGCTGGGACCGATGCTGGAGAACAATCTGCGCAAGTCGCTGATCCTCTCCCAGGGCAATCTGATGACGTTCGTCGAGCGGCCGATCTCGGCCGCCTGCCTTCTGTTTGCAGTCGTGCTGCTGGTCGCGCCGTTGCTGCCGTCACTACGGAAGAAGCGAGAGCTGGTCGCGCTGGATGAAGAGGTGTGAGGGGCCGGAGCAGTGCCGCGCCCCGTGTCCCTGCTGCTAGTCGCCCGCTTGTTCCGCCGCTTCGCGGCATGATAGGCACCAACCATCCTCGTGTAGCCAGCAATTCTCCTCTTGTTCATGAGGGTCGCTGCGCAGCGACTTGACGCCGGCGCCGCGATCACGCGACAACGCTTCAGCGAGCCGCTTACTCACCTCAGCATCGCGTGCACCCGCGAATTCATAGAATAGAACCTGACACAAGAACCGCGCGCTGAACTTGTCAGCGCGGAGGCGCGTGACCAGCAACATGCCGCCGAAACCTTCAGCTGGTGTCATGGGAAACAATAGGCGTCCGCCGGGCTTCAATGCGTCCAGCCAGGCCGGAAGCGGATGCGTCGCTCCAGCACTGGCGACGATCACGTCCGCGGGCGTGAGAGGATGACCGGTGCCGTCGCCATTCGCGACCATGACCTGCGGCCATGGTGCGAGGGCCGCACGCGCCAGCTCCGCAAGTCGCGGCTCGATTTCGATCGCCTCCACGGCGCCATCACGACCGACCAGCTCGGCCAGGATGGCAGTGTAATAGCCCGTGCCGCAACCGAGATGCACCACATGTTCGTTGGCCGCGACATCAAGCTTGTCGAACACGAAAGCCCAAAGGCTGGGCTGGCCGTTGTTGAGCCTGCGGCTTTCGTCGAGCGCGATCAGCACATCATGATAGACGTGACATGGATCGTCATCGGGTGTGGTTCGATAGTCCGCCATGTTCCAGAAGCTTTTGATCCGCCAAGGCCCGGGGCCGACGAACCCCTCACGCGGCACGGCCGCAAAGGCCGCCTTCACCGCGGCTGAGCGCATATCGGCGACAAACCAGAGGTCTTCTGCATAGTGTCGGCGCTGGACTTCTACGGAATCGGACACATCAGGGCCTCAACCATGGGATGAGCGGCCAGCGTAGCACATCAAGGATGCACGCTGTAGCCTCATCACACTCCCGCTCGCCCGGATTGAGCTGTGGCCTATCTGTTCGTGATGCACCCGGGCTTGTCCCGGGCGTCCACGTTCTTTGTCATCCCGCGCAAGGGCGTGGATGGCCGGGACGAGCCCGGCCATGACGCCAGGTGAGGCATTTTCGTTCAAGCCTTGCGCTTCATCTCGCCAAGGTCCCAGAACAGGCCGGCCATGATGGCGAGCGCCTCTTCGGTCACCGGCAGCAGGATGTGCTCGTCCGGCGCATGCTGCGAGCAGCCAGGGTAGGAATGCGGCACCCAGATCGTCGGCAGGCCAAGTCCCTCGGCGAACACGTCATTCGGCAGCGAGCCGCCAAAGTTCGGCAGGATCGCCGGCGACTTGCCGGTGGTCTCCCTGATCGAGTTCGCGGTCCAGTTCACCCAGGGGCTGTCGACATCGGTGCGTGAGGCGGCGAAACGTTGCGTGCCGCTGACTTCCACCATCGGAAAGCCGTTGGCGTGCAGGTGCGCGCGCACGGCGTCGATGACCTCTTCGTATTTGGTGCCGACGACGAAACGAAGCTGCAGCACGGCATTGGCGCGTCCGGGAATGGCGTTGGCCGGCTTCTCGATACTGCCCGACGACATCGCCAGCACCTCCAGCGTATTCCAGGCAAACAGCCGCTCAGCAGGCGATAGCCCCTCCTCGCCCCAGTCGGGCGCCAGCGCCGGTTCGTCCGCGGTCGGCTCGATCTTCACGTCTGCAAGCGCCGCGCGGACGGCATTCGATATCCGCGGCGGCTTGAGCGCGTCGAGCTTCATCCGCCCCTTGCCGTCGACGAGGCTCGCAATGGCGTTGCAAAGGATCGTCGCGGGATTGGCGAGCACGCCGCCCCAATTGCCCGAATGGTGGCCGCCTTCGCGCAAATTGACATCGAGATGGATGCGATTGCCGCCGCGACAGCCGAGGAAGATCGTGGGCCGATCGGCCGAGAGCCGCGGCCCGTCGGACGCCAGGAACAGATCGGCTTTCAGCGCCTCGCTATGGGCTTCGCATACCTGCCGCAGATCGGGCGAGCCGATCTCCTCGCCGGTCTCGATAATGAATTTGGCATTGAAGCCAAGCTTGCCGCCGCGGGTTTCGCGTACGGCGCGCAATGCCGCGAGGTTGATACTGTGCTGGCCTTTGTTGTCGGCGGTGCCGCGGCCATAGACGCGCTCGCCCTTGGTCGTGACCTGCCACGGATCGAGATTGTCGCGCCATTCGCCTTCCATGCCGTCGACGACGTCGCCATGGCCATAAGTAAGCACGGTCGGCAGCGAGGGATCCTCACGATAATCCGCCAGCAGATACGGCCCCTTGCCGGTCGGCGATTCGATCAGGCGGGTGGAAAAGTCGAGCGCGGCAAAGGCCGGCTGGAGGTCGTCGACGAGATAGGCGCGCAACGCCTCGCCGCTGCCGGGATTCTGGCTTTCGGTCCGATATCCAACCCTGCGGCCGAGCTCGGCGAGAAACGCGCCGGAATGAAGATGCTCGCGTACCCGCGCAACCGCGTCGGCTCTATCAGCCATATTTCTTTCCTTTGTTCGCAAACGTGTTGGGCCGCAACCTATCGGGATAAGCCGCCCGCTGGAAGAGGCAGGGCCTGTCGAATGGGCCTTGCTAAACGCAGCGAGGATGCAACAATTTCAAGCAACAGCCCGGCGTTTAACCGGGCAAATGCGCGAGGGAACTGCGCGCTGCGAGGTCCGCGTCATGACAAAACAAATCCGGCTCAACGCCTTCGCCATGAACTGCGTGGCGCATCAATCGCCGGGGCTCTGGACCCATCCGCGCGACCGCACGCTGGACTACAACCGCCTGGCCTATTGGCTCGATCTGGCAAAGACGCTGGAGCGCGGCCGGTTCGACGGACTTTTCCTCGCCGACGTGCTTGGCGTCTACGACGTCTTCGGCAACAGCCCGGACGCGGCGCTGCGCAATGCCGCGCAGACGCCGGCCAACGAGCCGCTGATGCTGATCCCGGCGATGGCGGCGGTGACGCAGAATCTCGGCTTCGGCGTCACCAGCAATCTCTCTTTCGAGCCGCCCTACCCGTTTGCGCGGAGAATGTCGACGCTCGATCATCTCACGGAGGGACGCGTCGGCTGGAACGTGGTGACCGGCTATCTCGATAGCGCTGCCCGCAGCGCCGGCAAGGACAAGCAGACCGCGCATGACGACCGCTACGAGATCGCGGATGAATATATGGAGCTGGTGTACAAGCTCTGGGAAGGAAGCTGGGAGGACGAGGCCGTGCTGCGCGACCGCGCGCGCGGGATTTTTGCCGATCCTGCCAAAGTGCATCGCATCCAGCACGAGGGCCGTAACTACCGGCTCAACGCCATCCATCTTAGCGAGCCGTCACCGCAGCGGACGCCGGTGCTGTACCAGGCCGGCACCTCGCCGCGTGGACGGCAGTTCGCCGCGCAACACGCCGAATGCGTATTCATGTCGGGCCCATCGGCCAAGATCATCGGGCCGCGGGTGGCCGCGATCCGCGCGCTGGCGCAGGAGATCGGACGCAATCCGGCTGAAATCCTGATGTTCTCCATGATGACCATCATTCTCGGCCGCACCGAGGCCGAGGCAAAGGCGAAGTACGCGGACTATCGGGCGCACATCGCGACTGAGGGCGCGCTGGCCTTGATGTCGGGCTGGATGGGCGTCGATTTCTCGAGCTACGACCTCGACCAGGAAGTGCGCCACGTCCAGAACGACGCCGGCCGCACCGCGCTCGACAACGTCACGCGCGCCGATCCCGACCGGGTCTGGACCGTGCGCGAAGTTGTCGAGCATGTCGGCATCGGCGGCGCCGGACCGGTCGTGGTCGGCACGCCAGAAAAGGTTGCCGACGATATCGAGGCGTGGTTCGAGCAGACCGATGTCGACGGCCTCAACATAGCGTTCGCCACTTCGCCCGGCGATTTCGAGGATATCGCCGACATGCTGGCGCCTGAATTGACAAGGCGAGGACGGTACAAGAACGAATACGCGAAGGGGACGCTGCGAGAGAAGCTGTTCGGTGCGGGGCGCGCGCGGCTGACGGAGCAGCATCCGGCGGCGAGATTTCGCCCGCATGTGCAGTGAAGGCGGCGGAGTAGCGCTCCGTCGTTCCGGGATGGTCCGAAGGACCAGACCCGGAACCTCGAGATTCCGGGTTCGATGCTTTGCATCGCCCCGGAATGACCGCATCTAATTCACCGCGTTACTCACCACCACCTCGATCAGCTTCGCGCCGGGGCGGCTGAAGGCCGACGACAATACCGACTTCAACTGGCCGGGATCGGTCACCTTCGTCGCCTCCAGACCAAGCGATTTCGCCACGCCGGCAAAATCCACCGGGGGATCCACAAAATCCATGCCGACGTAATGATCGTCGCCGTGGAAGGCGAGCAGCCGTTGCTTGATGATGCGGTAGCCGCCATTGTTGACGATGACGAACGTCAGCGGCAGCTTGTGGTTTGCGGCCGTCCACAGCGACTGGATCGAGTACATCGAGCTGCCGTCGCCGGAATAACAGACCACTGGCCGCTGCGGATGGGCGAGGCTGACGCCGACAGACGCGGGCAGTCCCCAGCCGATGCCGCCGGAGGCGAGCGCGTGATAGCCGTAGCGGTCGCGGTGCGGACGCAGCGCGATGATCTGCCGCGACGACGTCAATCCCTCGTCGACCAGAATGGCGTTATCAGGCATCGCTTCGACCACCTGCAGCGCCAGCCAGTCCGGATCTATTGGTAAAGTCTTGGCATGTTTCGCAATCTGTTCGACCAGCGGCTTGCGCCGCGCCGTCCAGTTCTTCGAGGCGAGTGCGTCCAATCCTTGGCTCGCGCGCGCCTGGAGCGCGCTGCCGCCGGCGGCCTTGAGCGCCGGCACCAGGGCGCGCAAGGTTTCCCGCACATCGGCCTTGAGCGCGATTTCCGCCCCATAGTTCCTGGCGAGATCGTTATCGACCAGGCCGATCTGCACGATCGACAGCCCGTCCGGCAACGGATCGACTTCGCTGTAGACCGACATCCGCAAGGGATCGCCGCCGAGCGCGATGATGAGATCGTATGGCGACAGCGCGTCACGGGCGATCTTCTGGATGCGCGCCAGCGCGCCCATGAAGCACGGGCTTTCCGACAGGAAATGGGCGCCATAGGGCGTCGGCGACTGGTAGGCTGGGCAACCCAGCGTTTCCGCGAGTTGAGCGGCCTCCTGCAACGCATCGCTTTTCACGATCTCGTCGCCGACAATGATCACCGGCCGCTCTGCCTTGAGAATCCGCGCGGTCAGCGCCTGCAACGATTCCTCCGACGGTTTGACGCGCGTATCGACGCGGGTCGAGCGGCCAAGCTCGATGCCGGCCTCGGAATTGAGGATGTCGCCCGGCAGCGAGATGAACACCGGCCCGGTAGGTGGCGTGGTCGCGATCTTGGCGGCGCGGCGCACGATGCGCGGCAGGTCCTCCAACCGCGTCGCCTCCACCGCCCACTTGACCAAGGGCGCAGCCATCTGCACCAGCGGACCATAAAGCACCGGCTCCGTCAGGCCGTGGCCCTGCTCCTGCTGGCCGGCCGTCAGGATCAGCGGCGTGCCGGTAAAGCTGGCGTTGTAGAGCGAGCCCATCGCGTTGCCGAGGCCGGGCGCGACATGGACGTTGCAGGCGACGAGCTTGCCGGAGGCGCGGCTGAAGCCGTCGGCCATGGCGACGACCAGGCTTTCCTGCATCGCCATCACATAGGTGAGGTCGGGATGGTCCTTCAGCGCGTGCATGATCGGCAGTTCGGTGGTGCCGGGATTGCCGAACAGATGCGTAACGCCCTCGTCCTTCAGCAGTGCAAGAAATGCCGAACGGCCGGTGATCTTGTTTTTCATTTTTCCTCCCGCCCGCCGCTTCGAAGAAGTGCGGGGTGGAAACAGATGACCAAACTTGACGCGTGTAAGCAATGGAGCGCGGTCATGGCTGCTCTGCACAGGCATTTTCCGTATCCCGGACGCCGTGCAGCGCGGCAGCGGTACACTGCGGGACCCCAACACAAAAACGCGAAAACAACCCCATGCAAAGTAGAATGGGATCCGGGTCGCAGCACTCAGACCGCCTGCCTCCGAAGCACGAGATGGTCCGTCGTCACGGCCTCATCCTGCTCCAGGTCGAGTACTCACTAAGCGACTGACTGATGTCCGCTCAACCCTCAACAGCGGCGGAATAGCGGACATAGCCCGATGTCGCAGAAGGGCCAGAGGCGACATCGAGCCTTCAATTTTACGTTTGGCATCGTATTTTCCTTAACACAACTTCGCCAATGTCTCAGGATCAAGCTGGAAAGGCGGTACCTATGGCCCTTGGCGCCGGTCTCGGCATCCTAGTGTTAGCGTTGGTCCCATGCCTTCATACTCACTGGATCGCCACCAAAGTCTGTGCAGCCGCGGGCGCCGTTCTTACGCTGCTAGTTCTCACGGCGCCGGTCCTGGCTTGCCGCGGCCCCCAATCCCACGAAACGATCCTGCTCGACGCGATCCCGCCGGCAGCGGAAGGGAGCGAGGTCATCGCCAAGGTCGAAATCCTCGAGGTGCACATCCGCGAATTACCGGGACTGCGCCCCTTTCATGCGGCTCGTGCACGCGTCCTGCAATCAGTCCGAGGCACTGCGGACGGACAGATCGTCGAAATCTTCGCCGAGCCCACCTCATGCGGCGGTGGACTCTATCAGAGTGCGGTTGGACGCAAGGGTTTCATCGCCGGGCGCTTCAAGCAGATCGCCGATGAAACCTTCTTTCACGGCCGTTGGACCTGGGGCCAGATCGGCAAGTTCTGAGAAGCTCGTGGGCCCCGTGACGCTGTGATGCACTGATGTCCGCCTTGGATCTCAATAGCGGAAGAAGTTTCGCTGGTAGCAGCGCATGGGATAGGCCATCATCGGCTCTGCATGACCCGGCTCATTTGTAACATCTGGCCCAGAATTGTGATCGTCGAAGGGATCATGGGGTCCGGCAAGTCGACGACCGTGCTGCGAATTGCTGATCGATTGAAGACATCCGGTGTCTCCGTCCTCGGCATTACCGAGGGCATTAGCCCACATCCGATCCGTTTCGATTGGGACCTGCCGTGGGCGGACATGCCGGCAACGCAACTGGCGAAGTCGGCCGCAGCCCGTTGGGGTGCCTACGCCACTTCTGCCTCGATGTCAGAGAGCATCACGGTTGTCGATGGACAACTTTTCCATGGGAATCTAACGGCACTGTTCCTGCTTGATGCCGACATAGCCCTGATTCGCGGCTACGTTCATGATGTGGTAGCTGCCATCAAGCCGCTACGCCCCTTGCTGATCTACTTTCACCAAGATGACGTTGACCGAGCTATTAGAACGATTGCTACTGAGCGGGGCGATGCATGGGTGACATATCAGGTCAATTGGAAACTGGCATCGCCGTATGCCGTTAGGCATGGCTTGGCTGGTCTTGAAGGGCTTATCGAGCTCTATCGCGATTATCGTCAGCTCACTGACCGGCTCTACACGGATCTGGATATCCCGAAGATCAGCATCGAGAACTCAGGAAAGGAATGGGCGAAGTATGAAGAGACCATCGATTCCATCTTGATGAACCCAAATGGGACTGCCGAGGCTGCGAATTTATTGCCCCCATGAGCAAGATAAGGTTTGCAGCCAGAGATCAGGAGTCGATCGAGGGGGCAGCGGTCGTCTGGTGGTAGGATCACAGGCCACAACATGTTTGCCCGTGCAAAAGATCAGCGATTGAAGCGATCCGAAATTGAAGTCCAGGCGAATGCCCGCCGCAGTCAACGCTGCTTAGCATTGGGCAGCTTTGGGTCGTGAGCGGCGGTCGGGGCCAAGCAGTGTTGCGTCCAGTCCACCCCCGACAGCCGACGTGGCAACCGCTTACGGGTTGGTCGGCTCGGGGCCAGTAAGGGACATTGAGAAATTCGGCGCTCCTAGTTAACAATGGGCCCAAACTACTGGGGCGGAGCATGTCGAGTGAGTTGGACGACCTTGCTGCATTTCTGTTGGAGGCTAAACGGCGCACATACGCCGGTTTGGATGACGACGCGAGTGTGACAGCACCATTGCTCAATGGGTCTAAGCAGCTAGAACACCAAGCAAGTCCGTATGCATATCGAGACATTTATTTCGGTATAGGGTTCTTCGTTGGACAAGAGACGGTGTCGAAGGATGGCAAAGTCGTTTGGTCAATGTGTTACAGTGGCGGCGTCGATCCGGATATCGGGGATCGAGATACTCTTCTAGTGATCTACAATTTCCTTCGTCGAGCCTTGCTCGCGGGACGCATTGATATGCCATATCGCGGCCCCGCTTCATTCGAGGTCGATGACATGAGCTATCGCAATAGCGTCGATGGAACCTTGGCGCGCTTTCATGGTGTAGAAGAAATCTCGCAGCGCGGCGAGACGCTGTACGAGTTGCGCTACAGCGGCGGACTACTGCTGTAGGCGCGTCCGCGGAGAGCCCGAAATGGGTCAAGATCGGCGGTCTAGGTCTTTTGCAAGGCGCTCCCAATCTAGACCCGACAGCGACCTTGGACGATCGTCAAGTCTCGGAGATGCGGGCTACGCGGGGTCGATATATCAGCGCACGAGTGGTCGCAGAACCAGAAATGTGCAGTATCAAGGTTTCGCATATCCCTCTCAGGTTGCTGGCATGATTGACACGGAAGTTCTCTGGCGGTTCTTTGTTCTTTGGCTTGTGACGGTGCCTACTCCGGGCGCTAATTCACTGATGGTAACGCACCTGTCACTGACGCGTCCCGCGAAACATGTTGGTTTCGCGCTCATCGGCCACATTGTTGCAGTGATGCTGCTCGCTCTTTGTGCACTGCTTGGCTGGGCTGCACTGCTCGAGCTGTTCCCGAGCTTACGCACCATAGTGGGTGTGCTCGGAGGCGCTTACCTGATCTATTGTGGCTGGCTACTGTCGAGGCGGGCTCGTTCAGCCAATATCGCGCCTTCCCTAGCGCGCGATGACACCGACAACAACGGGACGGAGCCTTCCAAAGCTTTTTTTGTCGGCTTCGCCACGGCGCTTTCGAACGCCCAAGCGATTTTGTTTATCACGAGTATCTTTGCCGTCACGGGAGTGCTCACCGCAAACCTGCCGACAGCGGGTTCGGTGCTCGGCATCATCATCGCGTGCAATTTGAGCTATCTCAGTTTCCTCGGGTGGATATTTCGCCGTCCAACCATTCGAGCCGGGTACCAACGTTTTCGGCATTGCATCGAGGGAGTAGTTGGGGCGTTGTTCGTGGTTTTCGGTCTACGGTTAATCATACGGGAAGTGTGGCGCTGAAACGCTCGCATTGATCCGTGCGGGTTCTCTTGTGTTGCCCGAGATCACTGGCGGCGACCAACAAAACGTCTGGTCCGGGTCCAAGAACGACAAAGCTCAGGGTGAGCATAATAGGTCCGCTTTCGGGTGCATAGCGTCCGACCCGCTCCTTGGCGGGCCACATTGAGCCGGACTGTCTTGCCGTGATTCAAGCCCCTTATCGCCTTCGTCCAGCTCGCATCCATCCGGCTATGGCTGGCTGCGCGTAGTGGGTCCCCGCTCTAGAACATCCCTTCACGATCGGCACGCTTCTTCTTTTTCGAGCGCTGCCAGACCACGCCGGGATATCCCTTCAGCGGCACCAGCGGTTCACCGGTGTAGGCCCATTCCTGCAATTCCTCGATCGCGATATGATAGAGCGGCTGGCGGCCGGTGCGGCCGGAGAACAGCGCGCGGGGGATGTTGACCATGTGCGGCGAGCGCGGACGCTCATAGACAACAGGCGTGCCGCAATTGGAGCAAAAGCTGCGTATCGTCTTGGTGGCCTCGTCTTCATACCGCGTGAGGCTGTCCTCGCCCCTCGTGATCCGAAACCGCTTTTTCCAGCTTCCGACATAGGTCGCGTAAGCCGCGCCATGCGCGCGGCGACTGGCCGGCGAATGATCGTGCCAGGCCCAGCGCGCCGGCACGTCGATCTCGAAGGCGACCTTGCCGCACAGGCATTGGCCCGCGGCGGGTTTGCCGAGTGAGACGGCCTTGGTTTTTTTCTGTTCTAATTCCTCTTCTGGAAACATTCTGTGCTGCCTTTGCCGTCATTGCGAAGAGCGAAGCAACAACGAAGACGCTGTCATTCCGGGATGGTGCGTTAGCACCAGACCCGGAATCTCGAGATTCCGGGTTCGATGCTTTCGCATCGCCCCGGAATGACGGTGGGGCTCACGCCTGCTCCAGCTCGTTGTGCTCCGGATAATCCGTATAGCCTGTCACATCGCCGCCGTAGAACGTCGCGCGGTTATAGGGCGTCAGCGGGAAGCCGCGCTGCAGCCTGCGCGGCAGGTCCGGATTCGAAATGAAGATGCGGCCGAAAGCGACCGCGTCGGCATGGCCATCCCTGATCGCGGCGTCCGCGGCCTCGCCGGTGAAGCCGCCGGCCGTGATCAGCACGCCCTTCCAGATCGGGCGAAACAGCACCATCGCCGACGGCACGTTCTGGTGATTGACCTCGGCGCGGCCGGCGCCGGAGGAGCGCGGCTCGATGAAATGCAGGTAGGCGAGGCCAAGCGGATTGAGCTGTTCAACAGCATAAGTGTAAAGCGGCATCGGGTCCGGCTCGCCGCTGCCGTTGGCGACACCATAGGGCGACAGCCGCACGCCGACGCGGTCGGCTCCCCATACCTCGACCACGGCCCTGGTCACCTCCATCAGGAAGCGCACGCGGTTCGGGATCGAGCCGCCATACTGATCGGTGCGCAGGTTGGTGTGCGACTGCAGGAACTGCTCGATCAGATAGCCATTGGCGCCGTGCACCTCGACGCCGTCGAAGCCGGCGGCAAGCGCGTTCTTCGCGGCCTGACGATAGGCATCGATCACGCCGGGAATTTCCGAGGTCTCAAGCGCGCGCGGCGTCTCGTAGGGCACCGCCTTGCCGTCTGCCGTGCCCGTCTTCAGGTCGGCGATCGGCACCGCCGATGGCGCGACCGGCAACACGCCGCCCGGCTGAAAGGAGGAATGCGAGACGCGCCCGACATGCCAGAGCTGCAGGAAAATGATTCCGCCCTTGGCATGAACCGCATCGACCACCTCGCGCCAGCCTTCGATCTGCGCTTCCGTATAGATGCCGGGAACGCCGGGGCTGCCAAAGCCTGTCGCCATCACGGGCGAGGCTTCGGCGATGAGCAATCCGCCCGGCGTCGCGCGCTGCGCATAATATTCCGCATTCAGCGGCCGCGGCGCGAGGCTCGGCTTCGCCGCCCGCATCCGCGTCAACGGCGCCAACGCGAGACGATGATTGAGCCGATAGGGGCCGACCTTGAGCGGCGAAAACAACGATGGATAATTCATGTCTCTTCCAGAACCCCGGGTTGATACCGATATGTAACCGCTTCAGCTTGTTCGTAAAAGGTTTCGGACGCAACGTGTAGCCTCGACGCGAGCGAGCACATCTTCCATGCAAAAACCGAACGGCAAGCCGCTTCCTTCGCTCAGCGAGCCCCGGAGAGCGGCCAGCCGACAAGAAAAGAAAGTGATGGTTTGAAGTCGCCGCGGACTCTCTTCACCTCTCCTGCTTGCGGGGGAGGTCGGATCGCATTGAACAATGCGATCCGGGTGGGGGCTCTCTCCACATTATGACTTGCGGAGAGAGCCCCCACCCATAGCCGATGCTCCGCATCGGCGTCCTACTAAAGAACGGCGGCCATGGGCCGCCTATGCCTCCCCCGCAAGCGGGGGAGGGAGCGCAATCCCTACGCGGCGCTAGGCCGTCTTGATCCAGACCGCCTTGACGTTGAGATATTCCTCGACGTGCTGCTTGCCGGACTCGCGGCCATAGCCGCTCATCTTGTAGCCGCCGAACGGCACGGCCGGATCCATCGCCTGATAGCAGTTCACCCAGACCGAGCCGGCGCGCAGCGCCTTCGCGACCTGATGCGCCTTGCTGACATTGGTGGTCCAGACGCCTGAGCCCAGGCCGAAGGTGGTGGCATTGGCGCGCTTGACCAGTTCGTCGGTATCCTTGAAGGAAATCGCCGAGATCACCGGGCCGAAGATTTCCTCCTGCGCGATCCGCATATTGTCCTGCACATTGGCGAACACGGTCGGCTGCACGAAGAACCCCTTCGAGAGTGCGCCTTCGGTCAGTCGGCCGCCGCCGGCCACTGCTTTGGCGCCTTCCTTCTGGCCGATGTCGAGGTAACCAGCGACGCGGTCCATCTGCTGCTGTGAGACCAACGGCCCGATCTGCGTGCCCGGATCGAGGCCGTTGCCGACCTGCAGCTTCTTGCCAAATTCGGCGACGCGGCCGACGAATTCGTCATAGACTTTCTCTTCGACGAACAGCCGCGTACCCGCGCTGCAGATCTGCCCGGAATTGGCGAACACGGCCATTGCGGCGCCCGGCACCGCCGCGTCGAGGTCGGCATCGGCGAACACGATATCGGGCGACTTGCCACCGAGCTCGAGCGACACGCGCTTGAGGTTGCCGGCGGAGGCGCGGATGATCGACTGTCCCGTGACGTGCGAGCCGGTGAAGGCGACCTTGTCGACATCGGGGTGCGAAGCGAGCGCCGCGCCGGCGGTCTCGCCGTAGCCGGGCACGACGTTGACGACGCCAGGCGGGACGCCGGCTTCCATGCAGAGCTCGGCGAGCCGCAGCGAGGTCAGCGGCGCTTCCTCGGCGGGCTTCAACACGACGGTGCAGCCGGTTGCGATCGCGGGACCGATCTTCCAGACGGTCGCAGCGAGCGGACCGTTCCAGGGAATGATCGCCCCGACCACCCCGACCGGCTCCTTCAACGTGTAAGAGAAGATATCGCCGGGCAACGAGTTCTCGATGGTCTCGCCGTGCAGCGCCGTGGCCTGCCCGGCGTAATAGCGGAGCATGCCGAGCACGCGCAGCTTGTTGCCGCGGGTGCGGCTGATCGGCGCGCCCATGTCCATCGTATCGAGCTGCGACAGCTCCTCGAAATTCTTCTCGACGAGATCGGCGAGCTTCAGCAACAGGCCTTGCCGCTCATACGGCCTGACCTTGCTCCACGGTCCTTCGAAGGCGCGGCGGGCCGCCGCCACGGCGCGGTTGATGTCCTCCGCGTCACCTTCGGCGACGGTCGCGAGCAATTCGCCGGTCGCCGGATTGTGGGTCTCGAACTGCTTGCCGGAGGCGGCGTCGACCCACTGGCCGTCGATCAGCATCCTCTTGTAGGAACCATCCGCGTAAGGATGGCGCGTGATCGGAATTGCCTGCGTGACAGCCATGTTTACACTCCCTTGAGTCGATTGGAATCCTATGCCGCTATGTTTGCGGATCTATAGCGGTGGCATGAAACCGTAATGCGGCCGGAGGATTGCGGAAAGCGGCCGATGCGAAGACCTCCCATGCCCGTTCGTCCATGGTAGTCTAAGGCGCCTGCCTGCGATTACATCCCTCATCCGTCCGGAGAATGACGATGCCCCATCCTGCGATGTCGCCAAATCATGTTGCCGTGATCACGGGAGGCGCCTCCGGCATCGGGCTCGCCGCCGCGATGCGTTTCGCCGGCTTCGGCATGAAGGTGTGCATCGCCGACATCGGCGCCGAGCGCCTCGCCGAGGCCGCGGCCAGACTGGCAGCCATCGCCAAAGGCGGCGCGGCCGACATCATGACGGCATCGGTCGACGTCAGCCGCTTCGATGAGGTTGCGGGCCTGGAAGCCGCGGTGCAAAAACGGTTCGGCGGTACCGACATCCTGATGAACAATGCCGGCATTGGCCCCGACAGCAACAGTTTTGGTCCGCTGGAGAACTGGCAGCGTATTCTCGCGGTGAACCTGTGGGGCATCATTCACGGCACGCAAGTTTTCGTACCTCCCATGGTCGAACGCGGACGGCCCGGCCTCGTGATCCACACCGGCTCCAAGCAAGGCATCACGACGCCGCCCGGCAATCCCGCCTACAACGTCTCGAAGGCCGGCATCAAAGCACAGACAGAAGCGCTGCAGCACGAATTGCGGAACCTGCCGGGCTGCAAAATCAGCGCGCATCTGATGATCCCCGGCCACGTCTTCACTCCCCTGACCGCGCGCGGCCGCACCGAGAAGCCGCCCGGCGCCTGGACGCCGGAGCAAACGATCGATTTCATGATCGAACGCGTCGACGCCGGCGACTTCTACATCCTCTGTCCGGACAACGACGTGCCACGGCCGCTCGACGAGCGGCGCATGCTGTGGGCGGTCGGCGACATCGTAGAGAACCGCCCCGCGCTGTCGCGCTGGCATCCGGATTATGCGGAGGCGTTCGCGAAGTTTGTGAAGGGGGAATGAGTACCCTCTCCCCTTGTGGGAGAGGGTGGATCGAATGAGCGAAGCTCATTCGAGACGGGTGAGGGGTTCTCTCCGCGAATCGCGCACGCGGAGAGAACCCCTCATCCGGCGCCATAGCCGATGCGAAGCATCGGCGTTCTAAGAGGCGGCATAGGCCGCCTATGCCACCTTCTCCCACAAGGGGAGAAGGAAGAAGCGTGCCCACCATCGCGAGCGCGGCACTAAAATGGTGGGCACGTCGCTATGCTCCTTTGCCCACCCTACAGACCGAGCGCTACAGCGTCACCTGCTTGTCGCCGCATTGCTTGCAGGCGTATTTGACGCGGGTCGCGCCCTTCTCGGCCAGGACGCGGTTCGGCGCGCCGCATTTGCCGCAGACCGCCTCGATCCTGGTCTGTCCTTGCTTGACGACGATGGTTTTCCTTTCCATCGTCTCGCGGATCAGGCGTTCGGCCTCCTCACGCATCGCTTGCTTCGACATTGGCCTGCCCCGTCATGAACTCGCTACGGCGGCGGTCTTATCACAGTCACAACGCGTTTCGTAAGTCGGGCGTGAAAAATCTCGTGACTGAATATCACGTCGCCTCCGGCGTCAGCGCCAGCAGGCGCCGGAGCAGGGCCAGCGCGGTTTCGGTGGCCGGATCGGCTGAAATCACGGGAACCGCTAGCGTGATGACGTCGACCGGATCGTGCGATAGCACGATGAGGTGCGTTGCGCTGTTGGCCGCCAGCAGCGACACCACGCGTTCGACGGCCGGATCGGACGATGTCAGGCCCCACGGCGCATCGGGCCGGCGCAGTACCCGCCGGGTCGAGAGAAAATCGCGCAGCAGTTGCGGATCGTAGGTCGCAAGATCGCTCTCCCGATAACGCCGTGCACTCTCGAAGATCGGATGACGCGCGAGTTCCGCGATCAGCGCGTCGCGCGTTCTGGCTGGCGAGGCCGCGACGGAGTTGAGAACACCGGGCACCTGGGATTCGAAATGGGCGCGCAGCGCGTCCACCATCAGGGCGATGGTGAGAACGCCCGCGATCGCAATCGCGCAAAATCGCATGACCTGCGCCGCATCGGCGTCCGGCGCGACAAACGCTGCGGCAATACCGAGAAGCGCCGAACTCGACAGCCGCAATGCCGTCATCATCAACGCCTGACGCTGCGTCTCGGCGCCGCGTTCCGCGATCAATATCGCGGTAACGACGAGCAACGCTCCCAATGCCCCGAGCCTGACCGGGATATCCGGAAACAGCACCCTGAAATCGGTGACGATGAAGGGAATGACCAGGATCGCGCCGACGGCAAGACGGCTAACGATGCGATTCTCCGATACCAACAGCGTGGCGCGGTCGCGCGTCGCCAGCAACCAGGCGCAGATGGCGAAGCCGCCAAGCTGAAACAACGCGAGCAGGATGGCGGCGGGCATCGCGAGGGTCTCCAACCCGGCAGCGCCGGCGAGACCGAGCGCGATACCGCCGCTCAGAAGCGCGATCTTGGCCGGGCGCGGGGCATGACGCCGCAGGATACCTTCGGTGACGATCAATGCGCCGAGCGGGATCAGCGCGGCCGGAATTGCCGACAGGTTGTTGAGCACCGCGCTGCCGACCCACCACGCCATGCCGCGCACCAGGAACAATAACGCGATAATGCCAAGCGCGACCAGAAGACGCCGCGTCAGCGGGCCCGTCGGATCGCGCCGGTGCAGCGTGATCATGGCGACGCCAAGCCCGATCGCGCCGCAGAGATTGACGATGGAATCGGCGATCATGCCAGATGTCATTTCACCTGGTGTCATCGGCCGTTCCCTCGCCACGGCCGCAAGCTGCCGAACGGACGCGTGTCGTCGAGCCAGTAAACCGCCGGCAATATCAGCCGCTGCAACGCCAGCACGGCGGAGGCTGCGAGCAGCGCCGGCAGTGAACCGGCCGGCACATCCCGCTGGATGTAGCGGCGGGCGCCGGCGAGATCGATGCGGCCGAGCTGAAGAACGTCGTCGCCCCTGGCGTAATCGAGCTCGCGCGCGCACCAGGCGTTATATTGTTCATCGCGATGCTTGGGCGCCGCTTCGAACGTCTTCTTCAGCGCGTCCGATCCGCCGGTATAGGCATCGGTGATGACAAAGCGCGATTCGTCGAAGCCGGCTTCCTCGCCCACGCCGAACACGGCGCGGTGACGGGACATGATGCCGCGCGCCAGTTGCAGATGCGCAAAGCTCTGGCGCGAGTCCGGATGGGGCGACGGAAAGACATCCGAAAAGGTCTGGCTGACCATGCCGACGACCGATGGCACCTGGGTGACGTTCGAGATCCATTTCGGGCGCAGGCCGTCACGGGCAAACAGAACGAGCGCCGTCAGGCCGTACAGCACCCAGGAGAGCCCTTGCCCCCGCTCATCGGGATCGACCATGACCAGGCCGAGATGCGTGACCTCCACCGGCTCGCCGTCGAGCTCGACCTTCATGACCGACAGCGCGTTGAAGGCAATCGGCCGGCCCGTTGCTTCCTCCGAGATCAGCGTGACGATGGCGCGCGACAGCCGTTCGCGCTCGCCGGAGAAGATGCCGTAGGTGAGGCTCTCCTTCGGCAGTGTCTTGGCCGCCACGACCCGCAGTTGCGAGACCAGCTCGTCGAGTTCGATTTCGGAAAGCGACAGGCCGGGAGCTTCGACGATTCGCGTGATCAGCCCGGTATGGGTGCGCAGGGTGAGATCGATGGTCGGCTGGCGCAGCGCCTTCAGCCAAAAGGCGGCATAACCGCGCAGCCGGCCGGCGGTGGACCCGACCTGCACCAGAACGCGACGTGTCGCCGAATTATCGCTCCAGAAAGACGCCATGCGATCCGCCTGCACCGGGGCCGGACTTGTGCGCCCTGCCCGTTAAGGAGCCATGATTGCGGCGAGTTGCGGCTGCAGCAAGGTAAACGATGTGTTGAACGCCTCGAACGCCCAACATGATATGCAAACGGCGGATACCGGAGCATCCGCCGCCTGCCTTCGCCAGTACCACGCCACAGGGGACGATGCCTGAATTCCATTTGCGCGACTTCGCCCGCTTGGGATTTCTGCGCTCGCGCCAGTTAATGACCTATGAGCTATGCAGTCTTAGGTTGCTGCAGGGTAAACGATGCATTTAGCGGCCGCATTAAATGATTCATGACGGGGAACGGCCGACGTTGCGGGTCAGGTCGTCCGGCTGCGACGGTGCGCGAGCAACGAGCACGCACCTGTATTGAGCGCCCCGATGACTGCGATCGGAATCAGCGTGTGCAGCGGCAGCGTCATGCCTCCCAGGAGGGCTCCCAAGAAAAGGACGAGACCGACGGCAACGGCGGCCCCGACGATCGCGGTCAAAGGCGCCCTCACGGAAATAGGCACGACCCAAGCCAGAACTGCATCAACGGGGCCGGTGATCGCACATACAACCAGACTGAACAAAAACGCTATCGGGACGCCGTAAAGGTCGGCCGCGTATCCGCGGATCGCAATGGCCACCACTGAAAAGGCTATGAGCACCCCGAGGACGGGACCCAGCAACACGAACACGAGCGCTCTTCGCAGCGAAGTCGGATGCCCACGGCCATCATCATTTTCAGGAGGATCCTCAGGAGACACGGAGATTCCCTTTCAATTTTGCTTTGCCTGGTAGCGAGTTGCTGTGAGGGCAAAGGCGGACAAGCGGACGGCGGATGCCGAAACATCCGCCGCCCACCTTCGCCAGCACCGCGTCACAGGTTACGCGGCTTTGGAAACTTCCATCAGCAGCCGCTCGGCCTTGGCGTCCTCGATGCGGTTCACCAGCTTGCCGCTCTCGTGCATGTCGCGCACGGTCTTGGTCAAGGTGACGCAGGACTGCACCAGCATGACGATGCCCATCGCGAGATAGCCCTTGATCCAGAGATCGAGCGGCAGGAAGAACACGCCGACGGCGACCATGAAGGCCGAGGCGGCAAACGAAACGTAGGTGAAGGTAACCCAGGCACCGCTGTGGGGTTGGACGTTCTGGTTCATGATAATCTCCTGTTGATATGGGTTTTAATCGATCGGGTTCAGTTTCAGGCAGCTTGCGTGCGTTTGGCGTTCAACCGCGCGAGCACGTCGTCCGCGGTTGATTTCAGGCGTGGCCCAAAGCCCAGTTCGGCGAGCTTTTCGGCGGTCGCCAGCGGGCCGCTGGCGGCATCGAGTTCGATAAGTGCGTCGGCGGCGGCCTGGGCCTCGATCTGCCGTTCGCGCAGACGCTTCAGCGTGTTCTCCGCTTCCGGCAGCGTGGATTCGTAAGGCCGCGCGGCTTCGATACCACCCCGGCGCAGCGCGCGAACCGCCTCCGACGCGCGAGCGATGCGACGGCCGCGATCGAGCTCGGTAATCCGCGCCTCGGCGTTGGCGACCTGGCGCTTCATGCGCGTGATTTCAGACGCGAACAGCGTCCGCGCGGTCATCGCGGCATCGCGGTCGGCCTCGAGATTGGCGATCGCCTGCGCCGCTTCGCGGGCGAGGTCTTCCCTTCCGCCATCGAGCGCGGCAGTGGCGCGGACTTCTAGATCGGCGATGCGAGCGTTGGTGGCGTCGAGACGGCGACCCTCCTGCTGGTCGCCCGCAATCGCCAGCGCCAGCGAGCGCTTGGAACGTTCGACAGCCGCGGCGGCGTCGCGCATCTGCTGATCGAGGATGAGAAGCGCCGAGCGGTCTTCCAGCTCTTCTCCCGCGGCAGCCACGCTGCCCCGGAAAAGCGTCAAAACAGTTTTGAACATTGGTAGCTCCCTGTGTTATGAGCATTGCTCATGAAATAGTTGTAGCACGCTTTGAGCGTTGCTCAAGAATTATTTTGAGCGACGCTCAAGATCGGAAAGCGATGTCTAAAGCATTGGAAAGACGAGCTAAACTCCGGGAATCCCTGATCGAAGCGGCGGAGCGACGGATTGCCGCAGGGGGGCTGGCGGGTCTGAAGACACGCGATCTGGCGCGGGACATCAGCATCGCCAACGGCGCGGTCTACAACCTCGTCGAAGACGTGGACGAACTGATCCTGCGGGTGGGGTCGCGCACGCTGGCGCGGTTGGACGCCACGCTCACGGCTGCCGAAGACGATGGACCGTCCTCGCCTCGCGAGACGCTGGTCCGCATCGCGGTCGCCTATTGCGATTTCGCCGCCGAAAATCTCGAACTGTGGCGTGCGCTGTTCGAACACCGCATGGCACCGGGCAAGCCGGTGCCGGATTGGGCGATCAGCGAACAGATGAATCTGTTCCGCCATATCTATCAGCCGCTTGCCGAACTCTTTCCGAAGCGCACGCCGGACGAACTCGGCGTGACCGCACGCAGCCTGTTCTCCGCCGTGCACGGCATGGTGCTGCTCGGGCTCGAGCAGAAGCTGATCGCGGTGCCGGTCGAAGCATTGCGCAAGGAGATCGCGGCGATCGTCCGCGCGATGGTCGACGGGCTGACTGCTTAAGCCTCTCAGGCTGACAGATCACGCCGCGCGTCGAGAATCGTAGGGTGGGCAAAGCCGCCGGGTCGCGCGAATGCGCGCCCGATGACAGGCTCCGCGTGCCCACCATCACGAGCGGAATATTCGATGGTGGGCACGGCGCAAGTGCGCCTTTGCCCACCCTACAGACCATCACGTCTCGATGATGACGTAACTGTCCTCGACATGCACCGGAAACGTCTCGGCCACGTAAGGCCCCTTCTGCAGCTCCCCGCCGCTCTCGACCGCGACCGGATAGGAGCGCACCTTGACCCGCTGCGGATCGAACCAGGACTGGCCGTTACGCATGTCGAATTCCCAGCCGTGCCACGGGCAGCGCAACAGCTCGCCGACGCGGGAGCGCTGGTAGACGCCGGGCTCCGGCGAGGTCAGGCGCGCGACGCAGGCGGCCTTTGCCAACGGCGCGCCCTCGTGCGGGCAGCGGTTGAGCAACGCGAAGAACTCGCCATTGACGTGAAACACAACGATGTCGCGGCCCTCGACGCCGAACACCTTGTTGCCGCCGGGCGGGATATCGGACGTGCGGGCGACGATGTGGCGGGCCATGTGATCCTGTCGTTACTCAGAGCTTGTAGAGCGCACGTGCGTTGCCGTTGAAGATTTTCCGGCGCTCGGTTTCGGTCAGCGGTGTCTTGAACGCATAGCGTGGATCGTCGAAATCCCAGTGCGGATAGTCCGACGAGAACAGCAGGCGATCGACGCCGACCCATTCGATCAGGGAGCGCAGATGTTTTGCTTCGTCCGGCTCGTCGATCGGCTGCGTCGTAAACCAGAAATGCTCCTTCACATATTCCGACGGACGTCGCTTGAGGTGCGGCACCTCGCTGCGGAACGCCTCAAAGTGCCGGTCCATGCGCCAGGTGGCAGATGGAATCCAGCCGAAGCCGCCTTCGATGAAGACGATCTTCAAGTTAGGGAAGCGCTCTGGCACGCCTTCGAGCACGAGGCTTTTGAGCTGCGCGGCCATGGTGTGCGCGTTCGACTGGTGCTCCTCGACGTAATAGGACGGCCAGCCGCTTCCGGTCGGCGCATGCCCGCCATAGCCGCCGACATGAATGCCGAGCGGCAGCCCGAGCTCCTGCGCGCGGGCATAGATCGGCCAATAGCGGCGGCGGCCGAGCGGCTCGTTGGCGCGCGGGCAGACGTTGATCTGCACATAACGGCCGATTTTTGCGCAGCGCTCGATCTCGGCGATCGCGAACTCCGTGTCGTCCTGGCCGGCGAGGATCGAGGCCTTCAGCCGCGGCTCGCGGTCGGACCAGAACGCGAGTTGCCAGTCGTTGATGGCGCGCTGGATCGCGGCGCCGAATTCCAGATTCTGCTGCGAGAAGATGAAGAGATCGAGCACCTGCAAGATGCCGTACTCGATATCGAGCGGATCGAGATGCTGCTTGCGCATGAAATCGAGATCGGAGCCAGGCGGCCCGCCGGTCGGCGGCCAGGCGTCGCGGCGCGCGATCAGCGGCGAGGAGCGTGGATAGGGCGTGGTGCCGATATAGGGCGTGCGCAGATGGCTGCCGTAGGTGCGTAAGTGCTCCTGCCAGCCCTTCGGCATGAACTGTTCGATATCGGCATGCGCATGAATGCTCGGATGCACGTCGCAATCGATGATGCGCAGCCGGCTTTGGGCGGCGACTTGCTCGCCGAGGATGGGACGGTCGATGACGTCACTCATGCGATCCTCCGTGCGTAGACTCTTTGTTTGAGCATGATCTTTTCGGAAAACCGGTGCCCACTTTTCCGGATCATGCTGTATTCACGCGGCGAGCTTCAGCCGCGGAAAGGTCTCCAGCGGGTTGTCGGCACACATACGCGAGACAATGCTATCAGGCAGATGCGGCGGCATCGGATCGTCACCGTCGAACTGCCAGTGCGGATAATCGGATGCGAACAGGAACATCTTGTCGGAGCCGATCTGCTCGATGACATCGGCAACGCCGGCCGCATCGGGCGGGCCATCGAACGGCTGCATGGTGACGCGGATATGGTCGCGGATGATTGAGGCCGGCTCGCGCTCGACCCAGGGCACCTCGACGCGGACGCCGCGCCAGGTCTTGTTGGCGCGCCACATGAAGGCCGGCAGCCAGCTCACGCCTGACTCCATCAGCACCACCTTCAGATCGGGAAACTTGCCGAACACGCCCTCATAGATCAGGCTGAGCACCTGGGCCTGGAATGCCTGCGCTTCGGCCAGATAATATTCGTAGCGATAGGACGGCCAGCCGATCGAACTCGGCGCGGTGCGATAGGCGCTGCCGGCGTGGATCGCGACTGGAAGCTTGTGTTTTGCGGCGGCCTGCCACACCGGCCAGTAGTGCCGACGTCCGAGCAGCGTTTCGCCCTGCGCCAGCACCAGCACGGAGACGAAGCGATTGTCGCTGGCTCTGCGCTCGATTTCTTCCACCGCCAGATCCGGCGCCTGCAAGGGCAATACGATCGAGGCGCTCAGCCTTGAATCCTTCGAAAGCCATTCGGCCGCGATCCAGTCGTTGATCGCCTTGCAGAAACCGGCCGCCATGTAGGAATCGAACACCGCCTGTGCGCCATAGACCACGTTGCAGATCGCGTGGCTCGAACCAAGCTGGTCGAACGCGCCGCGCTGCACCATCTTGAGATCGCTGCCCGGCTTGCCATTGGCCGGCCGCCAGTCGGCACGGCCGGAGAACGGCATGTTGGGGGGATAGGAGTTGAGATCGAGGCCGTCGATGGCGCGGCTGACGACCTGCTCTTTCCAGTGATCGTCGAGATAGGGCAAGAGCGTGGTGCGGGTGCCGCCCACCGCGGGATGGATGTCACAGTCGATCCGCGTGGCCGCCATCAGGGTTCCTCGGATACTGGTTCTTGACGAATTCTTGGCGATCTTGATGTCGCACCGACAAATGTGCCGCCGATGCAGGGGCCGCGCAAGCGCTTTACCGAAAGGCCGCCCTGCTCTGGATGCACGCCGTGTTTCCCTTCTCCCCTTGTGGGAGAAGGGAAGAGCCCGCCGATTGACAGGCCAGTCGATCCCCATCCAAATATCTGCCCATTCAATGAGGACGGATCGCGTGGCCAGCAACGAACAAGAGAATTACGAATGCGACGCGCTGGTGGTGGGCTCCGGCTGTGCCGGGATGTCGGCGGCGGTCACCGCCGGGCACTACGGCCTCAACGTTCTCATCGTCGAAAAGGAGCTGCGCTTCGGCGGCACCACTGCCCGCTCCGGCGGCTGGCTATGGATTCCCGGCACTTCGCTGGCGAAGGCGTGGGGCATCGAGGAAAGCCCGGAGCAGGCGAAGACCTATCTACGCCACGAGGCCGGCAACAGTTTTGATGCCGCGCGCGTCGATGCGTTTCTCTCCGCCGGTCCGGAAGCGGTGGACTTTTTCACCAGCAAGACGGCCGTCCAATTCGACATGCCCTTGACCTTTCCGGATTACCACGCGGAAGCCCCCGGCGGCGCGCAGGGCGGTCGCTCGATGGTGACGCGGCCGTTCGATGGCCGCGAACTGGGCGAGCATATCAAGGATCTCGGCAATCCCCTCCCCGAACTCACCGTGTTTGGCATGATGCTGGGCTCCGGCAAGGAGATCATCCATTTCATGCGAGCGACCAAATCGCTGACCTCGGCGATCTACGTCGCAAAACGCCTGTCGAAGCATTTGATGGACGTGATGCGCCACGGCCGCGGGATGAGCTTGACCAACGGCAATGCGCTGGCCGGGCGGCTGGCGAAATCCGCGCTCGACTTGAAAATTCCCCTGTGGCTGTCCTCGCCCGTGCACGAACTGATCGTCGAGGACGGGGCGGTGCGCGGCGCGATCGTCGAGCGCCATGGCAAGCTGATCCGTGTCAATGCCAAACGCGGCGTGGTGCTCGCCTGCGGCGGCTTTCCGCATGATGCGGCGAGGCGCAAGACGATGTTTCCGCACGCGCCCACCGGCGCCGAGCATTTTTCGCCCGGCCCTGTCGGCAACACTGGCGACGGATTGCGCCTGGCGGAGACCGCCGGCGGCCGCATCGAGGATACGCTGCCGAACGCGGCTGCCTGGGTGCCGGTCTCCATCACCGAACGCAAGGACGGCTCCAAGGGCGTGATGCCGCATTTCATCGATCGCGCCAAACCGGGCGTCATCGCGGTGATGCGCGACGGCAGGCGCTTTGCCAATGAAGGCAATTCCTATCATGACTTCGTGCAGGCAATGGTGAAGGCTGCAAAACCCGGCGACGAGATCACCGCGTTCCTGCTGTGCGATCACCGCGCGCTGCGAAAATACGGCCTCGGCTGCGTGCCGCCGTTTCCGATGCCGCTGCGCCATCATCTCGCCACCGGCTACCTCAAGCGCGGCGCAACACTGGCTGAACTGGCTGATAGAACCGGCATCGATCGACAGGGGCTCGAAGCGACGATCGCCGAGTTCAACGCCTCGGCCGCGGAGGGGCGCGATCCTGCGTTTGGCAAGGGATCGCGCGCCTATAACCGCTACCAGGGCGATGCGCTGCACGGGCCGAACCCCTGCGTCGCGCCGATCAAGGACGGACCGTATTATGCGATCAAGCTGGTGGTCGGCGATCTCGGCACCTATGCCGGTATCAAGACCGACGCGCATGCCCGCGCGCTCGACGAACGTGGCCAGCCGATCACCGGCCTCTACGCCGCCGGCAACGACATGGCGAGCATCATGGGCGGCAACTATCCCGGCGCCGGTATCACGCTCGGCCCCGCGCTGACGTTTGGATATATCGCGGGCAAGCACCTCGCGGCAAAGGCTTCCGAGACCGCCACGCGATGAACGGCCCTGCCGGCGGGATCTGATGAGAGAAGGCGCAGCGACAGTCGAAGCCCCTGCAGCAGCAGAGCTGCAGCACACGTCGGACGCGCCGGCTCGATGTGTCGGCAAAAAAATTCCGGACCAATGTGTGCGACACCACATTGACAATCAACATTTCATGGCGCTCAATTAAAAGAATTATTCTTTATAGATACAACCGCATACCATTTCATTTGGTAGTGGGGCAGGTAATTCATGCTCCTTCCGCGTACACACAGCCACGCGATCTCATCCGGCAAGCGATCGGGCATGCGCGCGCAGAATTCCGCGCCACGTTGCCCGCTTTGTGATTCAGGCGACGCGACGTTGAATCGCAGTGCATGGCGGGCGGCGACCACCCGCTGCGCCGTCCTCTCGATAGCACCAAACTTTAGCAACCCGAAAACCCGAGGGGCTGGCTTCGATGGTAGACGAACCCGTACAATCCATTGGTGACGAGGCGGCCGAGGGTGGCCCGCAGGACGGCACTGCACTCTGCCTTTCGGGCGGAGGCTATCGCGCGATGATTTTTCATATCGGCGTGCTTTGGCGCCTCTATGAGACAGGTATCCTTCAGAAGGTGAATCGCATATCGAGCGTCTCCGGCGGCTCGGTCACCGCGGGGCTGCTCGCCCTCAAATGGAACAGGCTTACCGGGAACCAAACCCCGGACATGCCACTCTTTCGTCAGGAATTCGTCGAGCCGCTGCGCGCGCTCGGGCGAACGACCATCGACGTCAAGGCCGTCATCCTGGGCCTGCTCCTGCCCGGGCGCGTGAGCGACCGTGTCGTTGCGGCGTATGAGAAGCACCTGTTCGGTTCGGCCACGCTGCAGGATCTTCCGGACAAGCCGAGTTTTGTCATCAACGCGACCAGCGTGCAGTCCGGCGCGTTGTGGCGCTTCACGAAGCCGTACATGCGCGACTACCGGGTCGGCGAGGTCCTGAAGCCCACCATCAGACTGTCGAAAGCTGTTGCGGCTTCCTCCGCGTTTCCGCCCGTGCTGTCTCCCGTCGAGATCAAGCTGAACGATAGCGCGTTCACGCCGAAGTCGGGATCCGACCTGCAGCGACCTCCGTTCACAACGAACGTCGTTCTCTCGGATGGCGGCGTCTACGACAATCTGGGTCTGGAGACCGCCTGGAAGCGCTACCGCACCATCCTGGTGAGCGACGCTGGCGGAAAGCTTCAGGCCGAAGAAAGCCCGAAAGCCGATTGGGGCAATCACGCCTATCGCGTGCTCGATCTCGTCGATAACCAGGTGCGATCCCTGCGGAAACGTCAGGTGATCGATTCCTTCAAACAACATACTCGTTCAGGAGCCTATTGGGGAATTCGGACCAACATTCTCGATTACGGACTGGCAGACGCCCTGACTTGTCCATTCGACGCGACCATGCGGCTCGCCGAAACGCCCACCCGGTTGCAAGCCATGGACGATCAATTGCAGGAGCGATTGATCAATTGGGGCTATGCAGTATGCGATGCCGCGATCCGGAAACATTTCCAGTCTGGATTGCCAGCACCCAAGGATTTTCCCTTTCCAGCATCAAAGGTCTGACCATGACGGTGCTCATTCCGAGGACCTTGGCCGAATACATTCTGCTTGGACCGACCGGTGACCGCCGTCAGCTCCAGGACTCGCCGATTCTGGGCGATGTCTGGATCGCGTATGCGAGCGAGGCTGGACCGCAGGAGCTGCTGATCACACCGTACAAGACGAATACAGCAGGCCTCGTCGCAAACTGGATCGATGACGAAGTCGATCACGATCGACTGATGCATAACGCGAGTGATCGCGAGCCTCGAAAAATCGCCTATCTGCAGGGTGTAATCGCCGCACGGCTGTACTTCGACGAGGTGCTGCGCGTCATCGTACCGACGACGAACTGGTGGAGCAGCGCGCGCATTCAAAGCGATATGGCGGTCTATCTGCAGGCCGCAAGCGGCAGTCAACGCATCAACGCCGTTCTGGATACAGTTCAGGAAATGGCGGAACACTGGAGCGATCCCAAGACAACCAAGAAATCGGCCGGAATGCTGACGGCACTCGATCGCTACGCCGCACTCGCCGGCATTATTCTCTGGGCGGCCCAAACCACCACGATCGGCCCCGATGCAAAACCGGCGGAACTGGCTGCCGCGATCAAGGCAGGAAAAGGCGACATTGCACGCCTGCTGACCGATTTGTTCTCCGAGATTCTCAGTCGCCAGGAACAGAACGACGCAAACCAGCGCAAGCAATGGAAAGGTTCGCTCGTCTATCAGGTTTCGCTCAATCGGCGCGCCGATATGGCGGTCGCGCGATCCGTCCCTTCAGTCAAGGCGGACGCCGCCCGCCTGCTCTTCACGGTCAATTGCGCAGAGATCGCGTGGGCCGTCATCGATTCCGGGATTCAGGGCGATCACATATGCTTCAAGGATGCGACCGGGAAGGAATCCAGGGTCGTTGCCAGTTTCGATTTCAGCAACTTTCGCAAGATCGTCAACCTCGACAACCTCAGGATCTTCAACGAAAACGAAGATCCGGAAATACAGCAGGGCAAGCTCAAGCAGCTTCTGCCGGACGGGCACAAACTGCCCGAAGGGCAGAAACTGAAACAGGCCGGCGCCAAGCTGATCTCGAACCTCGTTCAATTGTCCAGGGATGCAAGGGCGCAACGCCCGATTCATTGGGAGCTGGTCGAGCCGTTCATCGAAATCAAAGTCGACACGCGCCCATCGGTAAGCGATCACGGCACGCACGTCGCCGGCATCATTGGCGCCAGGGCACCTCAAAAGCGAGCCAAGGCCATTGCGGAAGACGACAGGATCGACGGGATGTGTCCTGATATCCAGCTGTACGATTTCAGGGTGCTTTCGCAAAACAGCGACGAGAAAGATACCGAATTCGCGATTATCGCCGCCTTGCAGTACATCAGGCATCTAAACGAGCGCCACGACCATATTTCAATTCACGGAGCAAACCTCAGTCTTTCGATCAAGCACGATGTGCGGAATTACGCATGTGGCCGAACGCCGATTTGCGAGGAGTGCGAGCATCTGGTCGAAAGTGGCGTGGTAGTCGTCGCGGCCGCCGGAAACTACGGATTTCAGAGCTTTACGACTACCGATGGTGCGTTCGAAAGCTATGCCGCGTTCAGCATCACCGATCCCGGAAATGCCGACGGCGTGATTACGGTCGGATCGACGCATCGATCCCTGCCGCATACCTACGGCGTCAGCTTTTTCTCGAGCCGTGGTCCGACCGGGGATGGAAGATTGAAGCCCGATCTAGTCGCGCCGGGCGAGCGCATCCACGGTCCGTTCCGGGACGGCTGGGGCGACCTCGACGGTACGAGCATGGCCGCACCGCATGTCAGCGGCGCTGCAGCAATGCTGATGGCGCGATATCCGGAATTCATCAAGCAGCCGCGCAAGGTCAAGAAGATATTGTGCGAAACCGCGACCGACCTCGGCCGCGAGCGCAGCTTCCAGGGCAGCGGGCTGCTGGATGTGCTCAGGGCTTTTCAGAGTATTTGAGGAGGCTGCCCATGATTTTCAGTCTGGACGTCCGGCGGGCACGTAAGGGCGATTGCCTGCTGCTGCACTTCGGCACCGAGCAGGAGCCCGGGCTCATCATGATCGACGGCGGACCCAAGTCGGTCTATGCGCCGCATCTCAAGCCGAGATTGATAGAAATCCGCAACGCGCGCAAGATCAAGAAGAACGATCCGCTGCCGATCGACGTGCTGATGGTAAGTCATGTGGACGACGATCATATCCAGGGAATTCTGGATTTCACCAAGGAAGAAATCGCCAATGTGGAGACGCACAAGCCGCGTCTGCTGAACGTGTTCAGCCTGTGGCACAACAGCTTTGACGATATTATTGGCGGTCAGCCGGCGGAATTGACGGCGAGGGTGAACGCGACATTCAAGACGGAGGCCAGCACCGGAGCGGTCGAGCTGTCCGACGAGAAAGTCGGAAACGTGGAAGATATCTTCATCGACCAGAATCCCGGAGGCAATGACGCCGCGGATGCGGAAGTGGTTGGAAGTTCCCTGAAGGTACTCGCCAGCATCGCGCAGGGCTTTCGGCTGAGAAAGGACGCCCAGCGGCTCGGCTATGGGCGCAACGCCGAGTTCGGGGGGAAACTCATCGTCGCGCCACAAGGCAAGGCGCCGATCAGGATAGCCAATTCGCTGGACGTCACCGTCATCGGCCCCATGCTTGAAGAGATTCAGGCGCTGCACAAAGACCATCAGAAATGGCTTGATGATCTCAAGAAGCAAGGAAAGACGGCCGAAGAGGCTCTCGCCGCCTATGTCGACAAATCCGTTCCCAATCTGTCGAGCATAGTAGTGCTCGTGGAGGCAGACAAGAAGCGGATGCTGCTGACCGGGGATGCGAGGGGCGACAAGATTCTCAAGGGGCTGCAACTGGCGGGCAAGCTCGACCGGGACAACGGCACGAAGATCGAAGTCGATCTTCTCAAGGTGCCGCATCACGGAAGCTCCAATAATCTCGACAAGGATTTCTTCGAGCACATCATCGCGAAGCATTATGTGTTCTCGGGCGACGGCCAACACGGAAATCCGGAACGGGAAAGCCTCGAGATGCTGCTGAAGGCGCGCAAGGATGGCAATTACCAGATACACCTAACGTATCCGTTGAAGGAAATAGACCGGCTGCGCGAAGATGACTGGAACAAGGAACGCAACAAGCAGATCGCGCGTAAGAAGAAGAGCGGAAAAGGTACGGTACGCGAGGAATGGTCGGCGCAAGATCACAGTCTGTTGGCGCTTTTCGATGCCAATCCACAATTCAAGGAAAAACTCAGGATTGTCGACGAGAAGAAGCCGCATATTATCGATCTAGGCGATCCGCTGGCGGCTTCCTGGCCGGAGCTGGCCAATTGACCCGCCCACGCGGGCCCTAGTGATGAAGCTAGCGGCTAACACCGTTCCGGCTTCGCCGGCATCAGAACCCGAGGGCCACACAGCGGAACGGGATATCGCAGGCGAGATTTGCACCGGCCGGCGATGCGGTGGAACGAACGTCGATCGATCAGATTGTGTCTTGATCCAACCGGAGATCGTTCCATGCGCGCGCAGCTCCTCGCCACCGCCCTCGCCACCGCCGCAATCTTTGCTCCCGCCCTCGCCCTTGCCGGCGACGCGGAATGGCGGCGATATGTGATTGCGAGCACCGGGACCAGCGTCGACATGCCGGTCTCGATCTTCACCGTCGACGCCGGACCGCCGGAAGGCGGCACAGGACGACGCTTTTTCACCGACGACCGCCGCGCCGACCTGACGGTGCAGTCCGTTCCCAATGCCCAGAACGATTCGCCCGCCACGTTCCTGGCCAAAATGCGGCCGCCTGCCGGCATCATCTATAAACGGATCACATCTGATTTCTTCGTTGTGTCCAGCAATCGCAAGGACCGGATCTGGTACAACCGCTGCAACCGCGGCAACGGCACCCTGGACTGCGTGCTGATCAATTATCCCGTCTCCGAAAAACGCCAGTGGGACGACGTGGTCACGCGGATAAGCCATACGCTGCGAAGCTAGCGCGCTCGTGACCGGATCTTAGGCAATCGGAAAAAACGGCAGCTCTATTCCGGCGCGGGGAACCGTCCGGTGCGCGCTGCGTTGCCGAGGGTGGCGTCAGTAACCGCGAGGTCGTTTCGTGAATCGCAGGGATTTCCTCGCAGCTTCTGCGTTACCATTGGTAACCAGCATGGCGTCCGGGCTTTTGTCCGCCGCCCATGCCCAGCCTGCGCCGTTCGATCGATCCATCGTCCGGCAAATGGCGCGCGACCTCGCAAGCAAACCCTACCAGGCGCCAAGCGAGAAGTTGCCCGACAATCTCGTCAATCTCGATTACGACCGTTATCGGGCGATCCGGTTCTTGCCGGACCGCGCGCTGTGGCGCGGCGAAAAATTGCCGTTCGAGGTGCAGTTTTTCCATCGTGGATTTTTCTACAAGAACAGGGTCGACCTCTTCGAGGTGAAGGACGGCCAGGCGACACCAATCGCCTACCGGCCCGACCTGTTTTCATTCGGCGAGCTGGAGCCGCCCGGCCCGGCAGTCGATCTCGGCTTTGCCGGCTTTCGGCTTCATGCGCCGATCAACAAGCCCGACTATTATGACGAAGTTTGCGTCTTTCTCGGCGCAAGCTATTTCCGCGCCGTTGCCAAGGGACAATTGTACGGTCTTTCGGCGCGGGGGCTCGCCATCAACACCGGCGAGGCCAAGGGCGAAGAATTCCCGTTCTTCAAGACGTTCTGGATCGAGAAGCCGGCGCAGGGCGCCAATTCCATCGTTGTGCACGCGTTGCTCGATAGCGAGAGCGCTGCCGCGGCCTATCGCTTCACCATCCGCCCGGGCGACACCACCGTGTTCGACGTGGAAATGGCGATCTATCCGCGCGTGGATCTAACGCAAGCCGGCCTCGCGCCGATGACCAGCATGTTCTTCTTTGGGTCGAACGACCGCAAGGACGTCGAAGACTTCCGTCCGTCGGTCCATGATTCAGACGGCCTGGCGGTTTTCAACGGCCGCGGCGAGGAGCTTTGGCGGCCGCTGCACAACCCGCGCGACCTTCAGGTCTCTTCGTTTGCCGATCTCAACCCACGCGGCTTCGGCCTGATGCAGCGTCAGAAGGATTTTTCCGCCTACCAGGACCTGGAATCGAATTTCGAACGCCGGCCAAGCCTGTGGGCGGAGCCGATCGGCGATTGGGGCGAAGGCGAGGTGAAGCTGCTTGAAATCCCGACCAAGGAAGAGATTCACGACAACATCGCATTGTTCTGGCGCCCCAAAGCGGCGTTGCCGGCCAAAGGCGAGCACACCTACACCTATCGTTTGCACTGGGGGCCGGATGCTCCAAAGTCGACGTCACTGGCACGCTTTTCCCGAACCGGGATCGGCACACGAGGCGACAACGCGACGCTCTTCGTGCTCGACGTGACCGGCGAGCGGCTGAAATCGGTCGATCCGAAAAGCTTGCGCGGTGTCGTGACGGCCGAGAAGGCGAAGATCCAGAACATCGTTACCCAGCCAAACCCGGCGACAGGCGGCTGGCGATTGAGCTTCGAGTTGTTGAAGGAAAAGACCCCGGTCGAACTCCGCGCATCGCTCATGCAGAACGAAGAGGCGGTATCGGAGGTCTGGGTTTATCGATGGACACCTTGACGAAAGCCGGCGGCTCGCCCGGAAGGCGGGATATCCCGCCGACCGATTTCCTTCCTCCGGAATCGCCGACGGATATGACGGTGCAGGCGTTGCGGCGGTTCGAGCCGCCGCCAGCGCCCGATTTTGCGCCGCTGTGGATCCGGCGCGCCTTCGTTCTGACCGGCACCGCGATCCTGACCGCGGCAGGCTGTTATGAGATGTACCGGGTGCTCCGGGTCGGCGGTGTCACGGTCCTGGAGTCGATCATCCTTGCGCTGTTCGTGCTGCTGTTTGCATGGATCGCCTTCTCCTTCATGTCGGCGCTTGGCGGTTTCTTCGTGCTGCTGATGAGAAGGAAGGATGAACTCGGCATCGACGCCAGCGCGCCCCTGCCCGCGATCCACAGCCGCACCGCGATGCTGCTGCCGACCTATAATGAGGACCCCTATCGCGTGCTGGCGAGATTGCGCGCGATCTATGAATCGGTCGAACAGACCGGACACGGCGCGCAGTTCGACTGGTTCGTGCTGAGCGACACCACCGATACCGCGATCTGGATCGCCGAGGAAAAGTGCTTTCTCAAGCTTCGGCAGGACGTCGGCAGCGCCGCCGCGATCTTCTATCGCCACCGCCCCGAGAACATCGCGCGCAAGTCGGGCAATATCGAGGAGTGGGTCAGGCGGTTCGGCTCCAAATATGAATGCATGCTGATCCTGGACGCCGACAGCTTGATGACGGGCGACAGCATCGTTCGGCTCGTTGCCGCGATGGAGGCGCATCCGAAGGCCGCGCTGATTCAGACGCTACCGGTCATCGTCAATGCTAGATCGCTGTTCGCGCGCTGGCAGCAATTCGCAGGCCGCCTGTACGGTCCGATGCTGGCCGCGGGGATCGCATGGTGGCATGGCTCGGAAGGCAATTACTGGGGCCACAACGCCATCATTCGCGTCCGCGCCTTTGCGCAACATGCAGGCCTACCCGAACTCAGGGGACGCAAGCCGTTCGGCGGGCATATCATGAGCCATGACTTCATCGAGGCGGCGCTGATGCGGCGCGGCGGCTGGGCCATCCACATGGCGCCGGCGCTCCGCGGCAGTTACGAAGAATCTCCGCCCACGCTTTCAGATTTTGCAGCGCGTGACCGTCGCTGGTGCCAGGGCAATCTGCAGCATCTGGCGCTGCTGCCGACCCGCGGCTTTCACTGGGTCTCGCGGCTTCATCTGCTGACGGGGATCGGATCATATCTCACCGCGCCGCTCTGGCTGATCTTTCTTGTTTTCGGAATCCTGGTCTCGTTGCAAGCGCAGTTCGTACGGCCCGAATATTTTCCGAAAGGATATTCGTTGTTTCCGCAATGGCCGGCGCAGGATCCGGTCCTGGCAGCATGGGTATTTGCAGGCACGATGGGAATGCTGATCGTGCCGAAGCTGCTCGCCTTCATCGTGCTCCTTGCCGATCGCGACACGCGGAGGAAGTTCGGCGGCGGCCTGCTGGTGCTTGGCGGCATCGGTGCCGAGACAATCCTTTCCGGTTTGACCGCGCCTGTCATGATGATCTTCCAGTCGTCCGCTGTCGGCGAAATCCTGTTTGGGCGTGACGCTGGATGGCAGGTTCAGCGCCGGGATGATGGCGCAGTCGCGCAGCGCGACATCCTCGGCACCTATTCAGTGCCGACATTGATTGGCATCGCCATGGCCATCAGCGCCTATGCCGTGTCGCTGTCGTTGCTGCTGTGGATGACGCCGGTGATCCTCGGGCTGTTGCTTTCCATTCCGATCGCGATGCTGTCGTCATCGCCGGGTGCGAATCGCAGGTCCGGATTGTTCAGGACTCCCGAGCAGACGGCGCCGCCGCCGGTGCTGGCGCGCGCCAATGAGCTGGCGGGCGTGCCGCATTCGTCGCTCCCCTGCCCGCTGCGCGAATTGCTCGACGATGCTCGCCTGCTCGAAGCACACCTGCACAACCTCTCCGGACAAAAGCCGCGGAAGCGCGGCGACGTTGATCCGCATCTCGCGATCGCGCGCGCGAAGATCGAAGATGCCGAAACGTTCGATGAAGCGGCGGGCTATCTGAGCCAGCGCGAGAAGTTCGCGGTGCTCAATGCGCCTGCGACCCTCACCGCGCTGCTGGCGCTACCCCGCCATCGGGCCTGAAACCCGGGTTCATTTTGCCATCGGGTCACTGCAACCTGAGCTGGCCTTGATCGGACCGGGTCACCCGCGGCGCAACCTTGGCCAATCTGGCAATTCTGCTAGACTGCCCGTCAGCGAGGCAAAAATGGAAGCGCCCGGCCCCGAGCGAAGACTCGCTGCGGTCCTTGCCGCCGACATGGTCGGCTACAGCCGGCTGATGGAGGTCGACGAGGCGGGGACACTCGCACGCCTGAAAACCCATCGGCTCGAGCTGATCGATCCCTCCATCGCCAAGAACCGGGGCCGCATCATCAAGACCAGCGGCGACGGCATGCTGGTGGAATTCCACAGCGTCGTTGATGCGGTATCGTGCGCCGCCGAGATCCAGCGCCGGATGGCGCGGCGCAATGCCGACGTGTCGCCGGCGCGGTGGATCCAGTTCCGCATCGGTATCAATCTGGGCGACATCCTCATCGAGGAGAACGATATTTTCGGCGACGGCGTCAACATCGCGGCGCGTCTCGAAGTGCTCGCCGAGCCGGGCGGCATCTGCGTCTCGGGCGCCGTGCGCGATCAGGTCGGCGACCGGCTTGACGACATCGCCTTTGAGGATCTCGGCAACCAGAACGTCAAGAACATCACCCGCCCGATTCACGTCTTCCGGGTGCGCCTCGCGCTGGATGCAGCCGATGCGCATGCAAGCGGCAAGGACGGCGCGGCGACCGGAATCACGACGAGGAAGCCATCCATCGCCGTGCTGCCGCTGGTCAACATGAGCGGCGATCCGGAGCAGGAATTCTTTGCCGACGGCCTCACCGAGGACATCATCACCGAGCTGTCGCGGTTTCGCGACCTGCTCATCATCTCGCGCAACTCGACCTTCGTGCACAAGGGCAAGGCGGTGAAGGTGCAGGAGGTCGCGCGCGAGCTCGACGTCGAATATGTGCTCGAGGGCAGCGTGCGCAAGGCCGGCGATCGCGTTCGCGTCACCGTGCAGTTGATCGACGCGCAAACCGACCGGCATGTCTGGGCCGAACGCTACGATCGCAAGCTCGAGGATATATTTGCGATCCAGGACGAGGTGACTGGAGCGATCGTTGCCACGCTTCCCGGCCGCGTCGAGGCCGCCACGCAGGAACGGGCGAAGCGCAAGCGGCCGGACAACATGGCAGCCTATGAGTGCGTGCTCGCCGCCAAGGTGCTGCACCACCGCTCGCGGCGCGAAGACAATGCGCAGGCGCAGATCCTGCTCGACCGCGCCATCGCGCTCGATCCGAACTATGCGCACGCCCATGCCTGGAAGGCCTGCGTGCTGGGGCAGACCTGGACCTATGGATGGTGCGAAGATCGCGACGCCACCTTCCAGCAGGTGGCTGCCGAGTTGCAGATCGCGCTGGCGCTCGATGACAATGACAGCGACGTTCACCGCATCCTGGCCGCGGTGAACCTGACGCGCGACGATCATGACAGGGGCGCCTATCATCAGGAGCGGGCGCTCGCACTCAATCCCAACTACGATCTCGTCGTGGTGCAGCAGGGCGAATTTCTGACCTGGCTGGGGCGGCCGGAAGAAGGAATCGACTGGATCAGGAAGGCGATGCGCCTCAACCCGTTCCACCCCGAGCGCTTCTGGAGCCACCTCGGTCGTGCGTATTATTGCGCCGAGAAATTTGCCGAAGCGGCCGAAGCGTTCGCGCGGATCACGCGGCCCGACTTTACCCATCACGCCTTCCTCGCCGCCATCTTCGCGCAGATGGGCGACGCCGTCGCGGCCGGCGCGCATGCCGCAGAAGTCGTCAAGCTCGAGCCGGGTTTCTCGGTGGCCGCCTATCTCGCGACCCAGCACTACAAGCACGAGGCCGATCGGGCGCGTCACGAGGCGGGCCTCCTCAAGGCCGGATTGCCGGCGTGAGGGGTGGCAGGATCAGATCATATAGTGATGGCGGTGTTATCGACGATTCGAAGAAACCGAAGACTCTTGGAGCTTGCTCGCGGTTGGCAGTCCGTCTTCGCTTTCACTTCGTTCAAGCTACGCCGGACACGCTTCGACCTGACAGTCTCCGCGTGGCTGCGCCACGCGTAGCCCGTCAGGGCGAAGCGTGGTGGGCGCGACAGGGATCGAACCTGTGACCCCTACCATGTCAAGGTAGTGCTCTCCCGCTGAGCTACGCGCCCCAGAATGGGATGACCTGTCATCCCGCTCCAGCTTTATTCGTATTGGGTGGGGTCCGTATATCGGCTCCAAAGCGCCCGGGCAAGGATGCTCGGGACTAATTTCTGCTGCCTTTTCGGACGAAATAGCCGCCGAATCAGGCCGCCAGCATCTTGTTCACTTCGCTGACCAGTTCGCGGAGGTGAACGGGCTTGGCCAGCACCTTGGCGTTCTTGGGTGCCTCCGAATCGGAATTCAGGGCGACCGCGGCAAAGCCGGTGATGAACATGATCTTGATGTCGGGGTCGAGTTCCGAGGCGCGGCGCGCCAGTTCGATGCCATCCATTTCCGGCATCACGATATCGGTCAGCAGCATCTCGAACGGCTCCTCACGCAGCCGCTGATAGGCCGACATGCCGTTGTCGTGGGGCGAGACCTGAAACCCGGCGTTTTCCAGCGCCTTGACCAGGAAACGTCGCATGTCGTTGTCGTCTTCGGCGAGGAGGATCTTGTGCATGGCGTTCAGTCGTCGAACCTGGCTTGGAGGATCATTGCGCCCACTAAGCCCGACAGAGGGTAAATTTCGGGTGAAAGGTAACGGCTTCTTGGCGGCAGCGGGTGGCGCTATTTTTGTAGCGGAGCGCATCAGGATCGATCAACGCGGCGCTTTTCAGGCGTTTACGACACCTTCCAGGAGAACGGTGGCTTTTTTCGCTTGGCAGAATGATTACGATTACGGACAATGCATCCTTACAACACCCTGCCCTCCGGCAGAATCGGTCGCATGATCGGCCAGCCGAAGGGAAATGCGGACATTCAAGGGACGGCGCCCGACGATGACCCAGTTTGATGGCGAACTGTCGCCTCCCTTCGAGATCGTGGAGCCGCAGCATTGGCGGGCGCCGATCATCTTCAACTCGCCCCATTCCGGCTCGGTCTACCCGGCCGAATTCCTCAACGCCTCCCGGATCGACCTCGCCGCGCTGCGCCGCTCCGAGGATTCGTTCATGGACGAATTGATCGGCGGTCTGAGCGACCAGGGCTTTCCGACGGTGCGGGTCAATTTCCCCCGCTCCTATGTCGACGTGAACCGCGAGCCCTATGAACTCGATCCACGGATGTTCACCGGCCGCCTGCCGAGCTTTGCCAATACCCGCTCGATGCGGGTGGCCGGCGGCCTCGGCACCATCCCGCGCGTGGTCGGCGACGGGCAGGAAATCTATCGCGAGCGGCTTTCCGTCGATGACGCGCTGGGGCGGATCGAGGCGCTCTACAAGCCGTACCACCGGGCGTTGCGGCGGCTAATCAACAAGGCCCATCAGGCGTTCGGGACCGTGATCCTGGTCGATTGCCACTCGATGCCGTCGGTCGGCGTGTCCAGAGATGAGCCGCGGCGGCCCGATATCGTGATCGGCGATCGCTACGGCACCAGTTGCGCGAGCCTTTTGCCCGATGTCGTCGAGCACATCATGAGCGGGCTCGGCTATTCGATCGGTCGCAACAAGCCCTATGCCGGCGGCTTCATTACCGAGCACTACGGCAACCCGGCGAGCGGCCTGCACACCGTGCAGCTCGAACTCAACCGCGCGATCTACATGGATGAGCGGCGCAGGGAGCGCAGTCCCCGCTTTGCCCAGGTGGCCACCGATTTCGCTGCGCTCGCGGAAGCCTTGGCACGGGTCCCGCTCGGCGACCTCGGCCCATTCCAGGCGGCGGCGGAGTAGAGGCTGCGTCGTCATTCCGGGATGGTCCGAAGGACCGGACCTCAGAAGCGCAATTGCGCATCGGGGAATCTCGAGATTCTCAGGTGCGGAATTGCGCACCATAGTTCGCTTCGCGCTCGGAATGACGTGGCACCCCGAAAGAAAAAAGGGCCGCTTGAATGAACAAGCGGCCCAAGTCTAGGGAGGAAACGCCCAAGGAGGGCAGCGATAGCGCGAGGCGCTACCGCACCGCAACAATATGCGACCGCGCTGCACAAAAGGCAAGAGTTTTCGGACCTCTTCCGGTGCAAACCAGGTCAGTCTGGCGAATCGGCAACACTGGCGGATCCGACATTTTAGTTAAGTAATATCAATGACTTGCAGATAAAGCCGCGTCAGTTCCGTACTTACTGCAGTGCTGGTATGCCAAAACTCGCGACTTCGTGATGGCCGAGCTAACCAAAAATCCACGCCTGAAACGAAGCCTTTTCGAAAGCGATTCGAAAGTCTGTTCGCAAGACGAATGGGAATAACGTGCCGTTAGCGATGCGCGGCAGCCCGGATTGGGCTAGAGCTTCGGTTCTGATTGAATCAGAACCGAAGCTCTAGCTTCTTGTTTCGACGCGTTTTCTTCACGCGAACCGGTATCCACTTCGCTCGAAAACGCTATGGGCAAGAGACGGCATTTCTAGTGCGGTAAGGGACAGCCGTGACGGTCATCGATTTTACAGCCTTTATCGGGCGCCTTGCTACCGCTGCGGGCGAGACCATCCTGCCGTTCTTCCGGACCTCACTTTCGATCGACAACAAGAGCGCCAGCGATTTCGATCCGGTCACCGAGGCCGATCGCGCCGCCGAAGCCGTCATGCGCCGCCTGATCAAGGCCAATTTCCCCCAGCACGGCATCGTCGGCGAGGAATTCGGCACCGAGCGCGAGGATGCCGAATATGTCTGGGTGCTCGACCCGATCGACGGCACCAAGTCCTTCATCGCGGGCTTTCCGATCTGGGGCACCCTGATCGCGCTCTTGCACAAGGGCATGCCGGTGTTCGGGATGATGAACCAGCCCTATATCGGCGAGCGCTTTTCCGGCGACAGCGGCTCGGCGCACTATTCCGGGCCGTCCGGCGAGCGCCGGCTGACGGTGCGCCGCTGCGCATCGCTGAAGGAGGCGACCTCCTTCACCACCAGTCCGCTGCTGATGAACGCCGCCGACCGCGAGATCTTCGGCCGGGTCGAAAATGCAGTGAAGCTGTCGCGCTATGGCGGCGACTGCTATTCCTACTGCATGCTGGCGGCCGGCCATCTCGACCTCGTGGTCGAGACCGAACTCAAGCCCTATGACATCGCGGCATTGATCCCGATCGTCACCGGGGCCGGCGGTGTCGTCACCAATTGGGAGGGCGGACCCGCCCAGAGCGGTGGCCGCATCGTCGCCGCCGGCGACGCCCGGGTACACGAGGCCACGCTGAAATTGCTGAACAGCTAGAGGCGGCCACGTCACCCAGAGTTCGGTAAGACTCGCGCGTACCGACGAACTGCTGCTTTGCTCCCGGTGCAATCGCGGGACCTTGCATCGAGCGGTTCATCGCGTACGATGCCCCGAACACGCACGTTAGATGCGGGATCGGGGAGCACTCATGAGACCGCTGAGCAAGCTGCTTGCCGGACTGACGCTGTTATTGTTGCCGACGCTGGCCTCAGCGCAGGATTTCCCGAGCAAACCGATCAAGCTGATCGTGCCGTTCCCGGCCGGCGGTCCCAACGACATCATCGCGCGGCTGGTCGGCCAGCGCATGTCGGAAATCACGAAGCAGCCGGCCGTGATCGACAATCGCGGCGGCCAGGCCGGCGTGCTCGGCACCGATGCGATCGCAAAGGCAGCCCCCGACGGCTACACGATCGGAATCGTGAGCGCGAGCGCGCTGGTCATCAATCCGACGATGGAAAAGGTGCCCTACGACGTGGCGAAGGATTTCGCGCCCGTCACGCTCGTGACGACAGTGCCGGAAATGCTGGTCGTCGCCAGCAACGTGCCCGCTGGTGATATGAAGGAACTGATCGCGCTCGCCAAGGCGCAGCCCGGGAAACTCAATTTTGCTTCCGCCGGTGTCGGCGGCATGCCGCATCTTGCCGGTGAACTGCTCAAACAGACGGCGGGAATTGACATCGTGCACGTGCCCTACCGCGGCGCTGCGCCCGCCATCAACGATCTGCTCGGCCAGCAGGTGCAGATGGCGTTCCTCGATCTGCCGGTGCTGCTGCCGCATATCAAGGCGGGCAGCCTGCGCCCGATTGCCCTTGGCGCGCCGAAACGCGCGCCCACCTCACCTGACGTGCCGACCACCGCAGAAGTCGGCATGCCGGATCTCCTGATCGAAAACTGGTATGGCATGATCGCGCCGGCCGGAGTGCCCGAGGCGATTGTCGCCACCCTGAACCGCGTCGCCAACGAAGCGATGAACGATCCGCAGGTCAAGCAGAAGCTTGCAGATCAAGGCCTGACGGTTGCCGGCAACACGCCGGGGCATTTTCGCGACTACATCGGAACCGAGGCCCAAAAGTGGGCGCGCGTCATCAAGGCTGCCGGCCTCGCCACCGGCAAGTAACGCCGGGCCATCCAAGCCCCTCAGCATTCGCTTTCCTCAACGTGGCGCAGATTTGCGGAGGTGCTCGGCCAATTGCTGCGCCGGCTTGGGCAGCGCCCGAAAGCTCCGGGCGCAGATCACGAGCCGCCGGTTGGCCCAGGAATCCCTGATCCTGATGACATTGATCTTCGTCGATCTCGCGCATCGCTTTGCCGCGACTTCAGGCATCACGCCAATGCCGATGCCGGCGGCGACCATCTGGCTAATCGCATCGAAATTGTTCAGCCGTGCACGAAAGCGCAGCCGTGCACCGAGACGCGCGGCGTGTCCGCTGACATGGGCGTGCAGCGCGATCGAGCTGATCAAGCCGACGAAATCGCGCTCCACTACTTCGGCGAAATCGACCTGCCGCCGATTAGCCAACTCGTCGTTCCGCGCGGCAACCAGCACCAGCCGATCTTCGCTGAACGGCATCCGCTCGATATTGTCTGCAAGCGCGTGTTCGGCCGCCAGCCCGAGATCGGCGGCACCGATGACGATGGCGCGGGCAATGTCGCTGCTTTCGCGTTCCTCGACATCGATCGAAATGTTAGGATGTGCCGCCAGAAAGGCCGCCAATGTCTTCGGCAGATATTCCGAAAGTCCCGACGTGTTGGCGAGCAAGCGGACGGAGGCCTTCATGCCGCGGGCAAAGTCGGCGAGATCGCCGCGCATGGTCTCGACGTTGTGGAGCACGATCCTGGCATGGTCGAGCAGGCTTTCACCGGCCGGCGTCAGTTCGACGCCGCGCCGGCCGCGCCTCAGCAGCGAAACGCCGAGCGCTTCTTCCAGGCCCTTGATCCGCTCACTCGCCGACGCCAGCGCAAGATGGATCCGCTGCGCGCCGTTGGTGATGCTGCGGGTCTCGGCGACCGCGATGAAAAGCTGAAGATCGACCAGATCGAAACGCATGGGGAATTTCCTAACCCTCATGGTGAGGAGCGCCGAAGGCGCGTCTCGAACCATGCGGCCCGGGTGTCGCCCGCGGCCATCCTTCGAGACGCGCGCCATGCGCGCTCCTCAGGATGAGGACCAACGTGCGTGGCACCGACAGCCTTCGCCTTAGCCGAAGGCTGTCTCCGTAATCTCCAGATTGTGCCTGATACGCCGATAGGTCAATGTCCGCCCATGTTCGATTCCCTGCTCATTCTCATCGCCGCGGCTTTCCTGCTGGCCGGCTTCATCAAGGGCGTGATCGGGCTCGGCCTGCCGACCGTATCAATGGGCCTGCTCGCGGTGACGATGCCGCCGGCGCAGGCGATTGCGATCATGATCGTGCCGGCGATCGTCACCAATATCTGGCAGACCTTCAGCGGTCCGTATTTGCGCGACATCATGCGGCGGCTGTGGCCGCTGATGGCCGGCACCGTCGCCGGCATCTGGCTGAACGCGGGACTGTTGACCGGGCCCTACGCGCCCTATGGCACCGTCGTGCTCGGCACATTGCTGGTGATCTACGCGATCCTCGGTCTCAGCAAGCTCCACTTCAAGGTTGCGCGCCGCGACGAGAAATGGATCGGCGGCATCGTCGGCCTGGTCACCGGCGTGGTGTCGGCCGCCACCGGCGTTCAGGTGATCCCGTCGATGCCTTATCTGCAGGCGATCGGGATGGAGAAGGACGAACTGGTGCAGGCGCTCGGCGTGTTCTTTACCGTCGCCACGGTGGCGCTCGCCTTCAATCTCACCGCCGCGGGCCTGCTGACGGCGGCGACTGCACTGCCCGGCGCCGTCGCGATGGTGGCGTCCTTTACCGGCATGTTCATCGGGCAGGCGGTGCGGAATCGTATGCAGCCGGACGTGTTCCGCCGCTGGTTCCTGATCGCGATGATCTTGCTCGGCCTCTATCTCGCCGGCAGCGCCTTCGTGAAAATCCACGGCTGAAGCATCAGCGCGCCTCCAGCATCGCCACGCGGATACCGAGATAGACGAACAGCCCGCCGAGCGCGCGGTTGATCCAGGCCACCGCGCCGGCCGATTGCCGGATGCGGCCCGCGGCCCGGGCTGCGAAGGCGGCGATGCAAAAGCACCACAACGTGCCGCTGGTGATGAAGATCAGGCCGAGCACCAGGAAGGCCAGCGTCTTGTGAGCAGACTCCGCCGCCACGAATTGCGGCAGGAACGCCAGAAAGAACAGCGCCACCTTCGGATTGAGCACGTTGGTCAGGGCGCCCTGCCAGAACACGCGGGCAAGCGATGTCTCGCTACCTGCCGAGCCATTGCCTGCCACTCCCGCCTCCGCCAGCGGGCGCGAACGCGACAAGAGCATCTGGACACCCGTAAACAGCAGATAGGCGGCGCCGACCCATTTCAGGACCGCAAAGGCCGCAGACGACGCCATCAACAGCGCCGACAGGCCGATGGCGGCGCCGAACACGTGAACAAGGCAGCCGGCACTGATCCCGGTCGCCGCCGCCGCCCCGCCGCGCCATCCGAACTGGATGCTGCGGCCGATAATGTAGGCCGTGTCCGGCCCCGGAGTGATATTGAGCAGCAGGCCCGAGAGGATGAATAGCCAGAGTTGGTGAATGCCGAGCATCTCTATCATCGTTTGACGGTTCCCCTGGGTGTCCCCGCGGCCCTATTGCGCACATGCCAATCCCTTAGGGATTGCAGTACTATCATGAGCAAATCGGGCTTCCACCAGATTGCGCATATTTTATAAACATTGGAATTGGTTGGCTGACCGCGTAGTGGTTATCCTGCCCGTTCAGGGGTCATTGGGGATATAGTGGGGATATGGAAAGACGCTTGGCAGCCATCGTCTGCGCTGACGTCGCCGGCTACTCCCGAATGATGGGAGCCGACGAGGCGGGGACGCACGCCACGTTCAAGGCCCATCGAAGCGCGATCTATCCGATCATCCTCAATCATGGCGGCCGGCTGGTGAAGAACACCGGCGACGGCTTCCTCCTGGAGTTTCCCTCTATCGTCGGCGCCATCGAGGCCGCGGTCGCGATGCAGATGGTGATGGCGGAACGCAACGAACACCTGCCCGCCGATCGCGCCATGCAGTTTCGCATGGGCATCCACATGGGCGACGTGATGGCCGATGAGGACGAGGTGTTCGGCGACGACGTCAATATTGCCGTCCGCCTCGAATCGGTCGCCGCGCCCGGCGGCGTGGCGGTTTCGGGCAAGGCCTGTCATGAAGCGGGCAAGCGCCTCAGCGTCACATTCGTCGACGCCGGTCCCTACCGGTTCAAGAACATCGAGGAGCCGATCCATGTCTGGACCTGGCAACCCGGCGGTGTCGACAGCCCGGCCCGTAAAGCCGCGTCCGAGATATCGGCTACCAACCTGCCTGCCCAATATCGCACCGCGATCGTGGGCGTGCTGCCGTTCACGAATTTGAGCGAAAGCGCGGACGAGTATTTTTCCGACGGGCTGACCGAGGACTTGATCCATGCGCTATCACTGCAATCGTTCTATCGGGTGCTGAGCCGCAACTCGACGTTCTCGTTCAAGGGCAAGAACGTGAGCACGCGCCTGATCGCGCGCGAGATCGACGCCACCTACCTGATCCAGGGCTCGGTGCGCCGCGCCGCCAACAAGATCCGCGTCACCGCCGACTTGATCGCGCCCGAAACCGGCGAGCAATTATGGACCGGCCGGTTCGACCGCGACATGGGCGACCTGTTCGCGATGCAGGACGAACTCACCACCAGCCTGTCGGCGGCGATCGCGGCCGAAATCTACCGGGCGGAAGCCTCCGCCCCGCCCCGTTCCTCGTCGAACGACATCAGCGCCTGGGATCGCTTCCTCAAGGGGCTGTCCTACTACTACCTGCACACCAAGGCGGACTACGAAACCTCGATCAGCCTGTTCAAGGAAGCCATCGCGCTCGATCCGACGCTGTCGATCGCACGCGCCTATCTCGCCACCATCCAGATCCAGGGCATTCAGTTCGGATGGATCAAGAGCACGCGCGAATTGTGGGACTCCGCGATGTGTCTCGCGGAGAGCAGCGTCCGGCTCGATCCCCGCTCGTCTTTCGCGTTTCAGATTCTGGCTTATCTGCACGCGGTGGAAGGACACTACGAGGCGTCAATGGATGCCGCAAAACGCGCAGTCGGGCTCAATCCCTACGACATGGGCGCCCGCGGCGTGCTCGGCTTTTGTCATCTGATGAGCGGCGAACACCGGCAAGCCATCGAACTGTTTACGATGGCAGCGCAGCAAGGCAACAACGACCCTCGATATCAGTGGGCCGCCGTGAACGCGTTCAGCCATTACCTGCTCGGGCAATATGACGCTTCGCTGTCCTGGGCGCGCGAAGAGCTTTACGTCAATCCCAATCATCTCCAGGCGCTGGCGATACGGGCGGCAGCGCTCGCGCAATTGGGACGAACCGCGGAAGCCAAGAGCGCAGCCGAGGTCCTCCTGAGCAACTATCCAAACCTGACCGTCGACCGGTACTTGCGGAACTTTCATTGGAAATCGGCGGCCGACATCGCCCATTATCGCGACGGCCTCGTGAAGGCCGGTATCCCCTTCAGCAGATTGACCGTCGTCGACTCCGCTCCGAAGCTTGCCGCGGATTCTTGACGGGCGGACGGCGCCTCGGTTGACACGGCGTCGAATTCCGCCAAACTTACCTACACCCTGAAGTAGCGCGCCGCCGAATTCCATTTTCAGAACCGTCATCCCCTCCGCGTCGGGAGCGGCCATTTCATATTCGGCGCCTTTGAGGATTTGAGCCATGTCGGACCAACGCATTGCCACCGCCCCGGGCGCTGCGCCCGCCGGGCAGTTACCCGTTTCGCCCAATAATCCCTGCCCCTTCCTGCGCGCATTGGTCGCCAACGGCTATGTCGGCGGCCATGTCGTGCCGCTCTCGCAACTCTCCGAAATGATCGGATTGGCAAGCGGCGAAACCGGCTCGGCTCAAAAAGAGGTGCGGCGGAAAGCCTGGATGGTCGCCGTCATTGCCAACGGCCTCGGGCCGCTGCGCGTATTCAAGAGTGCAACGTCTGGCGCCGTGCTCGACGAGCTGCGCAACGGCCCGCTCGACAAGCATGGCGGCGGTTCACGCATTCTCGACGCCGAAGCAAACGTCCATGAGGACCAAATCGAACGGCTCGCCAGCTTCGGCAAGGACTGCAAGGATCCCGCCGGAGGCATCGAGATCGGGCTGACAGCGAAGGAGATCGAGGCCTTCATGGCAGACAACATCAAGCGCGCCGGCGATGCCGCGCGCTGGTACTTCCCGATCCTGATGAAGGGCGAATGGCCGGTCCTGTTGAAGATCCTCGGCAAGGGCGAAGGCGAGGCGCGATACCTCAGCGTCGCCGAGGTCAGGACGCTGTTCGTCGAGCGGCGGCTGCCCGAGCGGATCACGGATCGGCTGCCGAAGCCGGCGGCTGCCAAGATGTGAGCTCTCGTGTCCCGGACGCGGTGCAGCGTGTAACGCTGCGCCGCAGGGCCGGGACCTGCTGCGGCAACATATGGACCCCGGATCAGCAGCGCACCACGCTGCTCGCCATAGCGCGTCGAAGACGCGCGTGAACGCGCTTATGGCGCTGCGCAGCATCCGGGGCACGCCGGCGCGTACTGCGCAATCACTTGAACAACGGCGTGCCCGGCACGAACGCATCGAACGCCGCCCAGAATTGCGAGCGGTAGCGGTCCTGCTCCTGCAGGATCTCGTGCTTGGAGCCTGCGATCACCAAATGCGAGCCGGCGCGTAAGTGATAGGCGAATTCCTCGATCGCCGCCGTTGAGACGATGGTGTCGTTGCTGGCGGCCAGCATCAGGATCGGCTGGCGGATTTCGGACGGGTAGTTCATGCCGCGAAAGGTATTCATCGCCCGGAACGCGGTATCGGCCCAGGCCACCGTCGGCGAGCCGATGCCCAGAGTCGGGTCTTCTTCCAGGATCGCGGCGTTGCGGGCGTAGCGCACGGGATCGCTGGTGAAGGGGTTGTTGATGAAAGATTCCGTTCCGGTCAGCGCATCGCTGCCACCGGGCACGTAGCGGCCGCCCTGCCCCATCAGCCGCATGATCCGAAGCAGCGCCCGGCTCGGAAACGATGTCGTGCGCCCCGGCAGGTCGATCATCGGCGCCGACAGCACCATGCGGTCGAACCAGCGCTTTCCCGCATGCGCCACCCGCAGCATGACCGCGCCGCCCATCGAATGCGCCAGCGCGAAATAGGGCGGCGGACAATCCGGCAGCACGACCTGCTGCACGAAGGTCTCGACGTCCACTTCGAAATCGGAGAAGTCGCGGACATAGCCTTTGCGCGGATCGCGCAGGCGGCGCGAGGAATGCCCCTGGCCGCGCCAATCGATCATCGCCACCGCAAAACCGCGATCGCGCAAGTCCCGCACCGTCTCGAAATATTTTTCGATCTGCTCGCTGCGCCCGGTGAAGACGCAGACCGTGCCCTTGCGGCCCGCCGGCGGCGCCCAGCGTGCAAACCTCAGTTCCGCGCCGTCGGGCGTCTTGATAGTGCCCGAGACGACGTCCTCCGGAACCGGATTGGCAGGGATCGAGACGAGCGTCATGACGGGAACCGGCTAGGTGAAAAGGGCCGAAAATCAAGGCGGGAGCGTAAAAAAGGGCCTGTTTCGCTCCTCTTGAACGCCGTTTCACCCCTCCCATATCATTTCTGTGCAGGCCACTACCAGTGTTTCGGAACCAAAGCCAAGGGCTTCAAAACCCTAAGGCTCCAAAAACTGAGGCTGCACAGGACTAAAGCCCGGCCCGATGGCGGGCGGGTAAGTGCAACAGTCGCTCAATGGAGGACTACCCTATGCGTACCTACGATCTTACCCCATTTTATCGTTCCACCGTCGGCTTCGACCGCTTCTTCAACCTGCTCGACCAGGTGACCTCCGACGGCAGCCCCGGTTATCCGCCCTACAACATCGAGCGCACCGGTGAGAACGCCTACCGCATCAGCGTTGCGGTTTCCGGCTTCTCGCAGGGCGAGCTTTCGATCGTCGCGAAGGAAAACACGCTGACGATCAAGGGCGAGAAAACCGCCAACGAGAACGGCAAGGACAAATCCGAAGTGCTCTACCGCGGCATCGCCGCACGCGCCTTCGAGCGCGTCTTCCAGCTTGCCGATTTCGTGCAGGTGAAGAACGCCTCGCTGGAGAACGGCCTGCTCCACGTCGATCTCGTCCGCGAGATCCCCGAGGCCAAGAAGCCGCGCAGCATTCCGATCAATTCGGGCGCGCAGGCCCCGCAGGTGGTCGACGCTTCGGTCGCCGCGTAACACGGTAGGTTCAGCCGGTATTGGCTGAACGCGAAAACGCCCCGGAAAGACCGGGGCGTTTTTATTGCTGTCGTCCCTGTGAACGCAGCGACCCATACCGCGTGATCTATCAATCAGGCGATATGGCAGACGCCCTTCGCAAAACGACCGCTGTCGATAGAGTTACTTCAGAGAGTTACTCCAGCCCCTGCACGTCAGGCATCGCCTGCGTCGGCGCAATCTGCGTGGCGGGCTTGGCCGGGACCGAACCCGTCACCGCCGGCGACGCTGCGGCCTGAGCATCGGTTGGCTTCGGCGCAGGCGCTGCAGCCTGCTTGACCGGCGCCGTTGCAGGTTTGGCGGCGACCGGACTGGCCTTCGGCATCGGCACCGCGCGGCTCGCGACATGGGAGGCCGGCCGCTGCGGCCGCGGCGCGGTCTGGACATTGGCCGGGGTAGCCGGCGCATGGGCCTGCGGCGGCGGAGCCCCCGGAGTTGCCGGAAGCGCGCTGTGCTCCTCGTAGAAATTATCGCCCATCCGGGAGGACGGCACGAAACGGATGATCCGGCCGTTGCGTGCGTCGATCACCAGCCGGCCGTCCTCGCCGCCGCGGTCGAGCGCCGCAATCGTGTAAACGATGCCGCGCAGCCTCGGGATACCGAGCGGCGAGAATCCGTTGTCGCGCAGCACGGAATAAACTTCCGTCGACGGCAACAGTCCCGGACCGTATCCATACTGCGGCGCGGCTCCGTAGCGCGGCCCGGGCTCGTCGTACGGCCCGGGAACCGGTTGCGGCGCCACCGCATAGGGAGCGTCGAAATCCGATGCTGCCCTGTATGGCGAGCGCCCGATCTCATAAGGCCCGGGCACCTGCGCCTGCGCGCCGCCCACAAGAAGGACCAGTCCCGCCGCCAAAGATCCCGTGAACAACTTCATCACCGAAAGCTCCTGTAAGCCCCGCAGCCTCCGGACCGTAGCCGGAGCATTTTGCTCGCTCGCCGACGGCCCGGGGCGAATTTCATTGTGAAATCCGGCGGTCCTTGGGCCGGATCGGGGCGCTGCTGCCGCAAAGCCCAGCGGGCGGCTTTTCCCCCAAAGCCAACCAGCCCTGATCCGCATGCGGGCGAGGACTTTCACGCGCTTGTGTGATAAAGAAAAATTTGGCATGGTCGAAGTTAGGACAGTATCACTGTCTCAATTGCGGAGCCGTCCCGGCACAGGGATTGCAACGAAACCGTGGCGACACGAGCTCCAGGGCAGTGCAGGCAAGGCCGTTCCTCAGGGACGTTGAACGCCCAAGCCTGAATTTAAGAAATTGCGGCTCGCGGCGGACGAGCGGTGGCCCGGTGGGTGCCGCAAGCGTCCAAGGTGCGCCGACGATGCGGTGAGGCCCTTAGCCTTTTTGAGAGGAATGAAATGAGCGGGTCGGAATTCGAGCGCGAAAACATCGTGACAGAAACCCTGTCGGCGACCGCGGCTTCGAAACCGGCCGACATTGCGCGCGAGCATGACTGGCGCCCGCCGGCTGAGGGCCTGTACGACCTCGGCATGGAGAAGGATTCCTGCGGCGTCGGCTTCATCGCCAACATCAAGGGCCGCAAGTCGCATCAGATCGTCTCCGACGCGATCAGCATTCTCTGCAACCTCGAACATCGCGGCGCGGTCGGCGCCGATCCGCGCGCCGGCGACGGTGCGGGCATTCTGGTGCAGATCCCGCACGCGTTCTTTTCGCGCAAGACTGCCGAGCTCGGCTTCAAGCTGCCGGAGCCTGGCCACTACGCGATCGGCGCGCTGTTCATGCCGAAGGAGACGGCGTGGCGAAAGGTGATCCAGAGCATCATCGCCGAACAGATCAAGGAAGAGGGCCTCGTGCTGCTCGGCTGGCGCGATGTGCCGTCCGACAACGCTTCGCTCGGCGAAACCGTCAAGCCGACCGAACCCTACCACATGCAGGTCTTCATCGGCCGCAACGGCACGGCGAAGACCGAGGACGAGTTCGAGCGCAGGCTCTACATCCTGCGCAAGTCGATCTCGCAGGCGATCTACCAGCGCCGCGACCGCGGGCTCGCCGGCTATTACCCGGTCTCGCTGTCGTGCCGCACGGTGATCTATAAGGGCATGTTCCTCGCCGACCAGCTCGGCAAGTACTATCCCGACCTGCATGAAGAGGATTTCGAGAGCGCGCTGGCGCTGGTGCATCAGCGCTTCTCGACCAACACCTTCCCGACCTGGTCGCTGGCTCATCCGTACCGGATGATCGCCCATAACGGCGAAATCAACACGCTGCGCGGCAACGTCAACTGGATGGCGGCGCGGCAGGCTTCCGTTCACTCGGAGCTCTACGGCAAGGACATCAGCCGCCTCTGGCCGATCAGCTACGAAGGCCAGAGCGACACCGCCTGCTTCGACAACGCACTCGAATTCCTGGTGCAGGGCGGCTACTCGCTGCCGCACGCCGTCATGATGATGATTCCGGAAGCGTGGGCCGGCAATCCGCTGATGGATGAGCAGCGCCGCGCCTTCTATGAATATCACGCAGCCCTGATGGAGCCGTGGGACGGCCCTGCCGCGATCGCGTTCACCGACGGCCGCCAGATCGGCGCCACGCTCGACCGCAACGGGCTCCGTCCCGCGCGCTATCTTGTCACCAAGGACGACCGCATCGTGATGGCGTCCGAAATGGGCGTGCTCAAGATCCCGGAGGATCAGATCGTCACCAAGTGGCGGCTGCAGCCCGGCAAGATGCTTTTGGTCGACCTCGAACAGGGGCGCCTCATTCCCGACGGCGAGATCAAGGCGACGCTGGCCAAGAGCCACCCCTACAGCGACTGGCTGCATCGCACCCAGCTCGTGCTGGAGGAATTGCCCGATGCGCCCGTCAAGGGCATGCGTTCGAACCTGCCGCTGCTCGACCGTCAGCAGGCGTTCGGCTATTCGCAGGAAGACATCAACATCCTGATGACGCCGATGGCGGCCACCGGCGAGGAAGCCGCCGGCTCGATGGGCAACGATACGCCGATCTCGGCGCTGTCGGACCGGCCGAAGCCGTTGTTCACGTATTTCAAACAGAATTTCGCGCAGGTCACCAACCCGCCGATCGACCCGATCCGCGAGGAACTCGTCATGAGCCTCGTCTCGATCATCGGGCCGCGGCCGAACCTGTTCGACCTGCAGGGCATGGCCTCGACCAAGCGGCTCGAGGTGCGCCAGCCGATCCTGACCGATGCGGACCTGGAAAAGATCCGCTCGATCTCCGATGTCGCTGATACCCATTTCAAGTCGCGCACGCTCGACACCACCTTCCATGCCGGCTTCGGCGCGGCGGGGATGGAGCAAGTGCTCGACGAACTCTGCGCGCGCGCCGAAGGCGCGGTGCGCGAGGGCGTCAACATCATCATCCTGTCCGACCGCATGGCGGGCACCGACCGGATTCCGATCCCCTCGCTACTCGCCTGCGCCGCCGTGCATCATCATCTGATCCGCACCGGCTTGCGCACCTCGGTCGGCATCGTCGTCGAATCCGGCGAGCCGCGCGAGGTGCATCATTTCGCATGCCTGGCCGGATACGGCGCCGAGGCGATCAATCCGTATCTGGCGTTCGAGACCATCATCGCGATGAAGGACCGCCTGCCGGGCGCGCTCGACGACTACGAGATCGTCAAGCGCTACATCAAGTCGATCGGCAAGGGCCTGCTGAAGGTGATGTCCAAGATGGGCATCTCGACCTACCAGTCCTATTGCGGCGCGCAGATTTTTGACGCCGTCGGGCTGAAGGCCGATTTCGTCGCGAAGTATTTTGCCGGCACCCATACTCGCATCGAGGGCGTGGGCTTGGCCGAAATCGCCGAGGAAACCGCGCGCCGTCATACGGACGCGTTCGGCGACGCGCAGGTTTACAAGACCGCGCTCGATGTCGGCGGCGAATATGCCTACCGCACCCGCGGCGAGGACCACGCCTGGACGGCCGAGTCCGTCTCAGCGCTGCAGCATGCCGTGCGCGGCAACTCGCAGGAGCGCTATCGCGCATTCGCGAAGATCCTCAACGAGCAGTCGGAGCGGCTGTTGACGCTGCGCGGCCTGTTCCGGATCAAGACCGCCGAGGACGAGAAGCGCAAGCCGGTGAAGCTCGACCAGGTCGAGCCTGCCTCCGAAATCGTGAAGCGTTTCGCCACGGGCGCGATGAGCTTCGGCTCGATCTCGCGCGAGGCGCACACCACGCTGGCGATCGCCATGAACCGGATCGGCGGCAAGTCGAACACCGGCGAAGGCGGCGAGGAGGCCGATCGCTTCAAGCCGATGCCGAACGGCGATTCAATGCGCTCGGCGATCAAGCAGGTCGCGTCGGGCCGTTTCGGCGTGACGACGGAATATCTCGTCAACTCCGACATGATGCAGATCAAGATGGCCCAGGGCGCCAAGCCCGGTGAAGGCGGCCAGTTGCCCGGCCACAAGGTCGACGCGACGATTGCGCGCGTGCGCCATTCGACCCCCGGCGTCGGCCTGATCTCGCCGCCGCCGCATCACGACATCTATTCGATCGAGGATCTGGCGCAGCTCATCTACGACCTCAAGAACGTCAATCCGGACGGTCAGGTCTCGGTCAAGCTGGTTTCCGAAATCGGCGTCGGCACGGTGGCCGCGGGCGTTGCCAAGGCGCGCGCCGACCATGTCACCATTGCGGGCTTCGAAGGCGGCACCGGCGCCTCGCCGCTCACCTCGATCAAGCACGCCGGCAGCCCGTGGGAAATCGGGCTTGCCGAAACCCATCAGACGCTGGTGCGCGAGCGGCTGCGCAGCCGCATCGTGGTCCAGGTCGACGGCGGCTTCCGCACCGGGCGCGACGTCGTGATCGGCGCGCTTCTCGGCGCCGACGAGTTCGGTTTCGCCACTGCGCCCCTGATTGCGGCCGGCTGCATCATGATGCGCAAGTGCCATCTCAACACCTGCCCGGTCGGGGTCGCGACCCAGGATCCGGTGCTGCGCAAGCGCTTCACCGGCCAGCCCGAGCACGTCATCAACTATTTCTTCTTCGTCGCCGAGGAAGTGCGCGAGATCATGGCGCAGCTCGGCTACAAGAAGTTCGATGAAATGGTCGGCCAGACCCAGATGCTCGACCAGTCCACGCTGGTGGCGCACTGGAAGGCCAAGGGACTCGACTTCTCAAAGCTCTTCGTCCGCCAGAAGGAAGAGAAGGGCCAGAAGATCTATCACGCCGAAGCCCAGAACCATCATCTGGAGAAGGTGCTCGACCGCCGCCTGATCGAGAAGGCGCAGGCCGCGCTCGACCGCGGCGCGCCGGTGAAAATCGAGGAAGAGATCAACAACACCGACCGCTCGGCCGGCGCGATGCTGTCCGGAGCAGTGGCGAAGATCTACGGCCATGCCGGGCTGCCGCATGACACCATTCATGTCAGCCTGAAGGGCACGGCAGGCCAGGCGTTCGGCGCGTGGCTGGCCAAGGGCGTCACCTTCGATCTCGAAGGCGAAGGAAACGACTATGTCGGCAAGGGCCTGTCGGGCGGCCGCATCGTCGTCAGGCCGCCGCGGAATTCCGGCATCGTGCCGGAAGAATCCATCATCGTCGGCAATACGGTGATGTACGGCGCGATCGAGGGCGAATGCTACTTCCGCGGCATCGCCGGCGAACGCTTTGCGGTGCGCAACTCCGGCGCTATCGCGGTCGTCGAAGGCGCCGGCGATCATTGCTGCGAATACATGACCGGCGGCATCGTCGTGGTGCTGGGCAAGACTGGCCGCAACTTCGCGGCCGGCATGTCCGGCGGCATCGCCTATGTGCTCGACGAGGCCGGCGACTTCGCAAAACTCTGCAACATGGCGATGGTTGAACTGGAGCCGGTGCTCTCGGAAGAGATGATCAACCAGAACACCTACCACCATTCCGGCGATCTCGAAGCGCATGGCCGGGTCGACGTGTTCCAGAACCTGCTCGACTCCGACATCGAGCGGCTGCACGTGCTGATCACGCGCCACGCCAAACTGGCTGGCTCGAAGAAGGCCGCCGAGATCCTCGCGAACTGGAAAGTCTGGCTGCCTAAATTCCGCAAGGTGATGCCGGTGGAATACCGCCGCGCGCTGAAGGAATTGAGGGTGAACGCCGACGCCGAGCCGAAAATCGCGATCGGTGCTTAAACCTTAGACCCTCATGGTGGGAGGCGCGAAGCGCCGTCTCGAACCATGAGGCCTACACACGGGCCTTCATCCTTCGAGACGCGGCGCATGCCGCTCCTCAGGATGAGGGTCGAGCGAACAGACGAAAGAGAGATGCAGGGGCATCAGGGTTTAATGGGCAAGATCACAGGTTTCCTCGAGATCGACCGGAACGAACGCAAGTACACGCCGGTCGCCGAGCGGTTGAAGCATTATCGCGAATTCGTCATTCCCCTGAGCGAGAAGGACACCCGCGACCAGGCTGCGCGCTGCATGAATTGCGGCATCCCCTATTGCCATGGCACCGGCTCGGTAGCGCCGGGCACGCCGGGCTGCCCGGTCAATAACCAGATCCCCGATTTCAACGACCTCGTCTACCAGGGCAACTGGGAAGAGGCCTCGCGCAACCTGCACTCGACCAACAATTTCCCGGAGTTCACCGGCCGCATCTGCCCGGCGCCGTGCGAGGCGTCCTGCACGCTCAACATCGACGACAACCCGGTCACCATCAAGACGATCGAATGCGCGATCGTCGACCGCGCCTGGGACAGTGGCTGGCTGAAGCCGGAAGTCGCACCCGCCAAGACCGGCAAGAAGGTCGCGATCGTCGGCTCCGGCCCTGCAGGCCTTGCGGCCGCGCAGCAGCTCGCGCGCGCCGGCCATGACGTCCATGTCTACGAGAAGTTCGCCAAGGCGGGCGGATTGCTTCGCTACGGCATTCCCGACTTCAAGATGGAAAAGCACATCATCGACCGCCGCGTGGCGCAGATGGAGGCCGAGGGCGTGACGTTCCATTACGGCGTCCATGTCGGCGGCACATCACAAGGTGCGATCGATCCGCGCGAGCTGCTCAACCAGTATGACGCGGTAGCCTTGACCGGCGGCGCCGAAGCCGGCCGCGATCTGCCGATCCCCGGCCGTGATCTCGACGGCATCCATTTTGCGATGGACTTCCTGCCGCAGCAGAACCGCCGCGTTTCCTCCGAGCCGCTCGGCGACGCGAAGGACATTCTCGCCGGCGGCAAGCATGTCGTCGTGATCGGCGGTGGCGACACCGGCTCCGACTGCATCGGAACTTCGTTCCGGCAGGGTGCGAAGTCCGTGACTCAACTCGAGATCATGGCGGCGCCGCCCGAGCACGAGAACAAGGGCGTGACGTGGCCGAACTGGCCGTTGAAGATGCGGACCTCGTCGAGCCAGGCCGAGGGCGCAAGCCGCGAATTCGCGGTGCTGACGCAAAAATTCTCGGGTGTCGACGGCAAGGTGCAAAAGCTGCACTGCGTGAAGGTCGACGACAAGTTCAAGCCGATTGCGGGCACCGAATTCGAGCTCGAAGCGCAGCTCGTGCTGCTCGCCATGGGCTTCGTGCATCCGGTTCACGAAGGCATGCTGAAGACGCTCGGCGTCGACCTCGACCAGCGCGGCAACGTCCGCGCCAACATGGCCGACTACAAGACGTCGCTGCCGAACCTCTTCTCCGCCGGCGACATGCGCCGCGGGCAGTCGCTGGTGGTGTGGGCAATCCGCGAAGGGCGCCTGTGCGCCCGGGCGATCGATCAGTATCTGATGGGGACGACGACGCTGCCGCGGTAGGACAACACTCAAAGCCGTTGCGTGTGATCCCGTGTCCCGGACGCGGTGCAGCGTGTAACGCTGCTCCGCAGAGCCGGGACCCATGGTGCCGGTAGCATAGACCCCGGATCAGCAGCGCATCACTTCGTGCTGCGCACATCCGGGGAACGCACGCGGAGAGCCGAGCGCCTAATGCTGCAATCTCACCCCCAACATCACCACCGTCGATGCCGTGCTATTCCCCGCCAGGTTCGAATCCAGCCAGTCGCGCCGCAGCGTGCCCCTGAGCCAGACATTGCGGTTCATCTTGTAGATGGCCTCGCCTGACACCGCGTAGATCTTGTCGCGCCTCGGATTGCCCTGATAGTCGAGCGAGCCCCAGGTGAACTTACCGATCGCGGTCAGCCAGCGGCGGAAGTCGTGGTCGACTTCGACGGTGTAGACATGCGTCAGCACGCCCGACGTGCCCGGCAGCGTGGTCTCCGTGATCGTGGTATCGGAATAGAATTTTGCCGTCGTCAGCGGCGTTGCGGTCCAGACCAGCGAGGACGAGACGAGCAGGCCCTCCAGGCGATCGAGCCTCGGATCGACATAGTCGCGCGCGGCGTAGCCGACGGCGATTTCGCCGGTCAATAGCCGCGAGAATTCGAAGCTGGTGCCGCCCTTGACGTAGCCGCCACTGGAATCGCGCGCAAATCCGCTGCGGTCGAGCCTGACGTCATGCACGCGGCTGTCACCCTGCACTTCCACGAACGGCTTTATGCCCGGCTTCAAATCATAGCTGACGCGGCCGACGCCGCCGTACTGGCTGAAATTGCGGTCGTCGTTGGTGGTTGACGTGCCGTCGGTGAGTTTTGAGTTGGTGTAGTCGGTGCGGTCGACGGTGGCGCCGGCGGAAACCTGCAGCCGGTTGAAGCTCTGGTCGACGCCGACAGTGGTGCCCAGCGTGGTGTAGATCGGATATCTGGCGAGGCCGGCCTGCACGTTCGGACTGCCGGGATTGTCGGTCGAGACGAACAAGCGACCCTGCGCGGTCAGCCTCGTGTCGCGGCTGACGTCGAGCCGGCCGTCGACATGGCCGATGAAGTTGGGCCGGTCGACATCGAGCGGCGCCGACAGCGGCGTGCCGTCCGCGTTCGGCGTGAGATTGCTGCCGTAGCCGGTGAAGGAGCCGCGCAGATCGGCCACCAGCGCATGACGCTCCCAGTCGGAGACCGCCAAAAATTCCGGCGCGATCACATAGAACGGCTTGCCTTGCGCGGGGACGAGCCGGCCGGGATTGGTGTCGTAGCCGCCCGAGAATTCGACCGCGGATTTGATCAGGAAGCTGCCGGCGTAATCGCCGACCGCGCCGAACGGATCGTCATCGATCCTGAGACGCTTGCGCGGCGGCTGCCCCATCACCGTGCCCGCCATTGCCGGCGGGATCGGTGTTTTATGCGCCGACTCCGATGGAGGAATCGACAGCCGCAGCCGCGTGTTCGACGCAATTGGCGGCGGCGGACTGCCGGGTCCGACCGGCGGCTTCGGCTTCACTTGCCCCGGATAGTATTTCGGCTTCTTGCGCTTGCGGTTGAGCGAATCGTAGCCGATGTCGGCTGCGCCGCTCGCGGCCGGCAGACCGTATTTCGGGATCTGCCCGATCCGCGACGGCGCGGGCTTGTCGCTCTCCTGCAGCTTCGTGCTGTTGAGGGGATCGTTCACCTCTGCCGCCGTCCGGCGCAGCGGCGAATCCGGCGGCGGCATCTGGCTGGTGCGGCTTGAGCTGAACAGGTCCGGCGTGAGGGTTTGCGCGCGCACTGCGGTTCCGGTCAGGGCGATCAGCGCAAGGCACGGCAAGGCTGCGCGGAAGAGGCGCGCGCGGCTGTTCCGGCCCGATGCTGGCCCCGCCATCACGATAAAATATACCCCAACAAAAACAGATACTTGGTGGACGAATGCCGAACACTCGCGGAACACGTCGTTAATGGAGTTAAAACAATTATGGTTAATGAGCCGTTGAGGGCGGCAGCCCCGCGTCGCTTCGCCGGACGGCCCATGCTATGCAGGGGTTCGGGGCGCGAAGCCCCTCCTTCCCTGGGACAGACATGGCCAATCCGAATCCGCTGATGGTACAATCATCCGGCTCTGAACCCGCTGATGCCGCCGTCCAATCGGCGCTGCGCACGCTCGATGCCGAGGGCAGCGGCATCGCCGCGATCGCGGCGGCGCTGCAGTCCGATCTCCGCGCACCCTTTGTCGCCGCCACCGATCTGATCCGGAACGCCAAGGGACGGCTGATCGTCACTGGGCTCGGCAAGTCGGGCCATATCGGCCGCAAGGTCGCCGCGACCTTCGCCTCCACCGGCACGCCCGCCTTCTTCGTCCATGCGGCCGAAGCGAGCCATGGCGACCTCGGGATGATCACGCCCGACGACGTCATCCTGGCGCTATCGTGGTCCGGCGAGCAGCCGGAGATGAAGAATCTGATCACCTATGCCAAGCGCTTCCGCATTGCCGTGATCGCCATGACGGCGGAGCGCGAATCTTCCCTCGCCAAGGCGGCCGGCATCGCGCTGACGCTGCCGAAGGCGCGCGAGGCCTGCCCGCACAATCTCGCCCCGACCACCTCTTCCCTGATGATGCTGGCGCTCGGCGACGCGCTGGCGATCGCGCTGCTGGAAGGCCGCGGCTTTACCTCGGTCGATTTCAGCGTGCTGCATCCCGGCGGCAAGCTCGGCGCGCTCCTGAAATACACCCGCGACCTCATGCATACCGGCGACGCGGTGCCGTTGAAGCCGCTCGGCACCAGCATGTCCGAGGCGCTGGTCGAGATGACGTCCAAGGGCTTTGGCTGTGTCGGCATTGTCGATGCACGCGGCCACATCGTCGGCATTGTCACGGACGGCGACCTGCGCCGCCATATGGGGCCGCAGCTCATGTCGGCCACCGTCGACGAGGTGATGACGAGGAATCCGAAGACGATCGACCGCGACGTGCTGGCCGGCGAGGCGCTGGAGATCCTCAACTCCTCGAAAATCACGACGCTGATCGTGACCGACGCCAGCAAGCCGATCGGCATCGTGCACCTGCACGATTTCCTGCGCGCGGGCGTGGCGTAGGTTGGCGCTTGTCATTCCGGGGCGCGTCGAAGACGCGAACCCGGAATCTCGAGATTCCGGGTTCGATGCTGCGCATCGCCCCGGAATGACGGTCAGAGCGGAAACCTTGCCGCGTTCTCCTCCAGCGGCAGCGCCAGTCCGTTCGCGAGATACGACACGGTGCGATAGAATCCACACAGCAGGATGATCTCGAATATTTTCGCCTCGTCGTAATGCGCCGACAGCGCCGCAAATTCGGCGTCATCGAGCGTGGCGCGCTCATGCAGCGCATCGACGGCGGCGATCAGGGCCTGCTCTGCCAGCGACCAGCATGCGTCGGTGGCGGCGCCGAGCACGGTGGCGCGGACCTGCTCTTCCGTCAGATGCGCGGCTTCCGCAAACGTCGTGACATGCACGCCCCATTCGTACTCGCAGCCCGTTCGCGCGCAGGTACGGTCGATGACGATCTCGCGCTCCCGCAAACTAAGCGGCCCGCGATCCAGCAGGCTGCCGGCGCGGAATTTCTCCCAGGCGCGCGCATTGCCCGCCATGACGCGAAACAGCACGAGCGGCGGCGCGCCGCGCATGATGCGGTCGAACTGCTCGGCAATGTCAGGTGCGTAAGGCGGCTCAAGTGGCGCGATGCGCGGCACGGTTTGTGACATGGCCAACTCCATTGCTACTAATACAGTAGCTATGCTACATTTTTTGTAGCATACTGGCAAGGAGATGATGGAGCGCTAAGCCACCGCCACCGTCAGGCTGGCGCCATCGGCCTGCACTACCCTGACGCGGCTGCCGGCCGGCGCGTCGGGGCCGGCGACACGCCAGATCGTGTCGTCGATCCGCACGGTGCCGGTGCCGCCGACGATCGGCTTTTCCAGCGTGAACTCCCGGCCGATCAGCGCCTTGGTCCGGTTGTTGAGAAACGGGTTGCTCAGGCTGCGGCTGCCTTCGCTGCGCGCAAAGTGCCGCCAGGCCGGTACCGCGGCAACCGCGAACACCGCAAACATCAGGAGCTGCGTCTGCCAAGACGGGCTGATCGCAAACGACACGAGCCCGACCAATAGCGCCGCGAGCCCGAGCCAGAACATGAAGACACCCGGCGCGAGCAATTCCAGCGCCATCAGGACGAAGCCGAAGATCAGCCAATTCCAGGTGCCTAACGTCGAGAATATGTCGGTCATGACACGAACCTCTGATCGATCTTCCAGATCAAGCTCTCACCGCTGCGGCGTAACCGGCGGCGGGGTCGGGCCGGTATTCGGCACCGAGGAAGTCCGCCGTGCAGCGGCCGCAGCGGAAGCTGCGCTCTCGCCAAACGTCGCCTTGGCGATCTCGCCAATGCCGGCGAGCGAGGACAGCACGGAAGTTGCTTCCAGCGGGATCATCAGGATCTTCTGGTTCGGCGAATCCGCGAACTGTCCGAACGCCTTGATGTACTTGTCGGCGATAAAATAGTTCAACGCGGCGACATCGCCCTTGGCGATGGATTCGGAGACCATCTGCGTCGCCTTGGCTTCCGCCTCCGCCAGGCGCTCGCGCGCTTCGGCGTCGCGGAATGCGGCTTCGCGGCGGCCTTCGGCCTGCAAAATCTGACCCTGTTTGGCGCCTTCCGCGCGCAGGATTTCCGACTGGCGCTGGCCCTCGGCCTGCAGAATGTCGGCGCGCTTGACGCGCTCGGCCTTCATCTGACGGCCCATCGCTTCCACCAGGTCGGCCGGCGGCACGATGTCCTTGATCTCGATGCGGTTGACCTTGAGCCCCCATGGCGAGACGGCCGCATCAACCACGCGCAGCAGCCGCTCGTTGATCTCGTCGCGGTGCGACAGCACCTGGTCGAGGTCCATCGATCCCATCACCGAGCGGATGTTGGTCATGGTCAGAACGATGATGGCCTGCTCGAGATTAGCGACCTCGTAGCTTGCTTTCGCGGCGTCGAACACCTGGAAGAACGCGACGCCATCCACCGTCACGGTGGCGTTGTCCTTGGTGATCACCTCCTGCTCGGGAATGTTGATCACCTGCTCCATCATGTTCATCTTGCGGCCGACGCGGTCGAAATAGGGAATGATGAGGTTCAACCCCGGCGACAGCGTGCGGGTGTATTTGCCGAACCGCTCGATGGTCCAATCATAGCCCTGCGGCACCGTTTTGACGCCCGCGAACAATGTGGCAATGACAAGTAGAACAAGGGCAATCGCGAAAATGTCGAAGCCACTCATAAAGTCCCTCCAAAGCCGGCAAGGTGCGTTGCCTGGCGCGATCTCTCATTTGTCTGCAACGGCGCAGGCCCGGTTCAGCCGGCTGTTCTCAGTTTACGATTATATAGCTAGGGAATCGTCTGCGGGCCACCAGATGTTCGTGGGCTCCGAACGGCGAGTTGGTTGTTGAGGTGGTTAAATCCAGCCTTGAAGCTCGCGCAAAACGAGTTGGCGGATCACGTCCATGCCGGGCTCGCTGTCGTTCAGGCAAGGAATCGCTGAAAACTGTTCGCCGCCGTTATGCCTGAAAATCTCGGCATTTTCCTGCGCGATCTCCTCCAGCGTCTCCAGGCAATCGGCGGAGAAGCCGGGCGTCACCACCACAATGCGTTTCACGCCATCTTTCGCCAGTTTTTCGATGGTCTTGTCGGTGTAGGGCTGCAACCACTCGTCGCTGCCGAAGCGCGATTGAAATGTCAGGACCAGTTTGGAGGCATCAAGGCCCAAGCGCTTGCGCAAGCTTTCCGTTGTTGCGACGCACTGCGTGTAATAGGGATCGCCCTTGTCGACATATTTCTGCGGCATGCCGTGGAACGACGCCACGATCAGTTCGGGCTGGAATGGCAGGGCCGCCAGATGTTCTGACATCGAGACGGCGAGCGCTTCGATGTACTCGGGATTGTCATAATAAGGCGGGCTTACCCGCAGCGTCGGCTGCGCGCGCATGTCGGCGAGCGCGCGAAACACCTCGTCGCAGACCGTCGCCGAGGTCGCCGCGGAATATTGCGGATAGAGCGGCACCACCAGCAGGCGATCGCAGCCTTGTGCAGCCAAGGCATCGATGCGCGAGCGGATCGACGGGTTGCCGTAGCGCATCGCCCAATCGATGACGACGTGCTCGCGATCGGCGATCGCCGCCGCGAGCTTTTCGGCCTGCGATCGCGTGATGGTCTTGAGCGGGGATTCGCCTCTCTCGGCGTTCCAGATCTTCTGGTAGTCGCGCGCCTTTCTGGCCGGACGCACCCGCAGAATGATGCCGTTGAGAATCGCTTTCCAGACGAGGCCCTGATCCTCGATCACACGCGGGTCGGAGAGGAATTCCTTCAGGTAGACCCGCACCCCCTGGGCATCGGCGGTGTCGGGCGTACCCAGATTGACCAGCAGCACGCCGATGCGTTGCTCCAGGGCTGCCGGCGCCGCTGCATTTCTGGGGGGGACGACCGCGGTCATGATTTCGATGGCTTCGCGCGTTGCACCATCCTTGTCAAGATAACCGCCGGTTCGCTACGCTTCCCAACTGGCGGCTGGGCGCGCGTGCGCGGGGAGGAACCATGACGATCGCCGAGTGGTGTGTTTTCGGAACGCTGATGCTGTATTTGCTGACGATCGCATCGGTCAAATGGGCCGCCTACGGCCGTTTCGACAATGCCAAGCCGCGCGACCCCGCCTTCTACCAGGACCCGATCCGCGCCCGTGCACTTGGCGCGCATCAGAACGGCATCGAGGCCTTTCCGTTCTTCGCAGTCGCCGTGCTGCTGGCGGAATTTCGGCTCGGGCCACAGCGCCTGATCGACGAACTCGCGATTCTGTTCGTGATCGTGCGGATCGCCTATGTCTTCACCTATCTCGGCAACCGCCCAACGCTGCGCTCGATCCTCTGGACGCTGGGGTTCGCAATCAACATCGCGATCTTCTTCATGCCGGCGATCAAGGCGTATCTGCCGGCGTAGTGTGACATTGGGGGTCATACTGGTCTCTCATCGTCATTGCGAGGAGCGCGAGCGACGAAGCAATCCATGTCTTGGCAAGCGGCGCTATGGATTGCTTCGTCGCTTCGCTTCTCGCAATGACCCGGAGATAGCGGCGCGCCCGGTTTATCGCCGCGTGCAGGATCAGTTTTAGGCGCGCGCCTTAGCACCCTTTGATACAGCGGCAGGATTGGCTGATCGCTTTTTAGTTGTATCATATTAAGATTCCCTTAGAGCGTCATCCGGTACATTAGCCCGCCACCTGAGAAACGGTGCCAAGACTGAGCTTTCCGTTTGCGGATTTCGCGCGAGAGAGCCATTGCCGCTTCCGCGGCGAACAGAGGGGGTGAAGTTTGCTTAGAGTTGCTGATCCGAGCCTAGCAGGCTCCATTTCGCCGGCTGACGACGCTCCGCAACACGTCACGGCCGAGGCAAGCAGGTCGGAACGCACGGTCGTTCGACTGTTGCTAGCAAGCTGCCTTATGCTCTTCCTCGAGCTGGCGTTGATCCGATGGCTCGGCGCGAACGTCATACACCTGTCGTATTTCTCGAATTTCGTGCTCCTGGGTTCGTTCCTCGGTATCGGCGCGGGCTTCCTCATCAGCAGGAAAAGCTGGTCCATATGGTCAGCATCGATGCCGCTGCTGAGCATTCTCGTCGTGGGCGCGCTCTGGTTCCCCGTCACGATCGAACGGGCCGGGTCCGACCTAATCTATTTCACCGCGCTCGAAACCAGCGGCCCGCCCGCTTGGCTCGCACTGCCGATCATTTTCGCGATGGTGGCAGTCATCATGGCGGGGCCAGCCGAAGTCGTGGGTCGCTGTTTCGGCAAACTGCCTCCCCTGACGGCATACCGCTACGATCTGATCGGATCGCTTCTCGGGATATCCGCGTTCACGGCTCTGAGCTTTCTGCATGCGCCGTCGGCGGCTTGGGGTTTCATCGCGTTCATCCTCTATCTGGCGTTGGCCACCCCGTCCCGCCGGATTGTGACGTGCGCATGGGCGCTGATGCTGGTCGGCAAGCTGTTGCTGGAGACGCTGGCTCCCGGCGTAAGCTGGTCTCCCTACTACAAGGTCACTACCAGGGAAGTCGACGTGGCGGGCTCGAAACTGCTCGACATCGGCGTCAACGGAGTGCCCCACCAGGTGATGGCCCCCGCGAAGTGGAAGTTGGAGCAGGGTGAAGAAATTTACAGGACGCCCTATCTTCGGCTGCCCGGAAATCCCCTCGATGACGTTCTGATCATCGGAGCAGGGTCCGGGTCCGACGTGGCGATCGCCCTGAGCAAGCAGGCCCGCCATGTCGATGCAGTCGACATCGACCCGCGAATTCTCAAGATCGGCATGGAGCAGAACCCCGACCGGCCATACGCCGACAAGCGGGTGAAGATGCACACGAATGACGGACGGGCATTTCTCGAAAGCACGGACCGCAAGTACGACCTTGTTCTCTTCGCGCTGCCCGACTCGCTGACACTGGTCAGCGGGGCCTCGCAGATCCGGCTCGAGTCATTCCTGTTCACGCAGGAAGCGCTGGCGTCCGTACGCGAGCACCTGAAACCCCACGGCGCCTTCGCCATGTATAATTACTACCGCGAGCGCTGGCTCATCGACAGGCTGGCCGGAACTGCCGCCACGGCATTCGGGCACGCTCCATGCGTCGACACATTCGTCCATGCGCAAGCGGTCATCACGATCGGGATGACAGCCGCGGACCAGCGCTGCGAAACGACCTGGACCCCGGATTCGCGCAATGGCGTGGTTTCTCCGGCAACCGACGATACGCCGTTTCTCTATTTCAAGGGCGGCTCTTTCCCTCCGCTCTATACGATTACGCTACTCGCTGTTCTCCTGACGTCCCTCGTCGCCGTACGCACGCTGGGAGGGCCGCTGCGGGACATGCGCCCCTATGCCGACCTGTTCTTCATGGGGGCGGCGTTCATGCTGCTGGAGACCAAGAACGTGGCGACCTTTGCGCTCCTTTTCGGCACCACGTGGTTCGTCAACGCGCTGGTCTTCGCCGGCGTCCTGGTCATCGTGCTCGCTGCGGTGGAGACGACGCGGAAGTTCCGGACGCCATCACTGCCCGTAGTCTACGCCGGGGTCGCCGCATCTCTGGCCTTGGCCTGGGTCATCCGTCCCGAGTGGCTGCTGCCTCTCCCCTTCGCGCCCAGGCTGCTGGCTGCGACCCTACTGGCATTCCTGCCGATCTATCTGGCGAACATAGCCTTCTCGAAGCGCTTCCAGAGTTCGTCGGACTCGCAGTCCGCATTTGCAATCAACCTGCTGGGAGCGATCGTCGGCGGTTGCCTGGAATATGCAGCGCTGATTACCGGATACAACAATCTCCTGATCGTGACGGGCCTGCTCTACCTCGCGGCTTTCCTCCTGATGCCCCGAACCGTCACTCGTTCCGGATGACGGGACATCTTGGGTTCAGGGTGGGCACGTCGCTTACGCTCCTTTGCCCACCCTCATATGAGGCGTTTTGAGTCAAGGATGCCGACGGAGGCTTGGGTGTAGTTTTTCGCGTCAGGTATAGCGGCGGCGCGCGGAGCCATGCGTAGCGCAGCGTGCCGCCGCGGTCGGTGCGCTCAGGGACTGGCTTCCGGCGATTTATGCAGCAGCTCACTGCATCACCTCATATCCGGTCGGACCGCTGTGATCCGTACCCACATTCCGCATGCATGCGGCGAGGAAGCCACGAGGATGAGACCCATCTACGAAACGGCCTGTATTTTGCTGGCCCAAGGGTGGCACGGTCACCATCCATCCCGCGCTGACCGCAGCAGATGCCGCGACGCTGACGCGTTCGTTGAAGCGTTTACACCTTTACCGCTTTGAGCACCGCTCCGTCAGGCACCAAGCCGGTCGTGAGGTAGCGCCAGAGCGCCACCATCAGCTTGCGTGCCAAGGCGACGATGGCGACGCGCTTGATGCGCTTGCTGGCATCGAGCGTGCGCTTGCGGTACTCCAGGGTGAGCTTGCTGTCCGGCTGATGCCGCAGCCACAGCCAGGCCAGTTCGATCGCGGCACAACGGGCACGTGGATTGCCCGCCTTGCTGATGCCCTGGTCGCGATCAATCCCGCCGCTTTGCCACGGACTGGGCGTCAGCCCGAAATAGCTCGCAACCTCGCGGCGGTTGCGGAAGTCCTTGTAGAATACTTCGTTGGTCAACGTCGTCGCGAACGCCGGGCCGAGGCATTTGAGGCGGAGCAGCAGATCGCTGCGCTTGGTCATCTGCGCCGCCGCAGGGGTTGCATCCGCTTGAGCCGCTGCCTTGGCGAGCTCATCGAGCCGCTCGCGCACCAGCATCAGCCGCGCGTGCTCGTGCCGGATCTCGCTCAGCATCTGCAGCGGCACCGCCTGGCCCTGCCAGTCCCGCTGCGTTGCCAGCCAGCTCAGCCAGTCGCGCCGGCGCGGGTTCCCGACCGCCATGCCCAATAGCCGCAGCAGCGCCTTGATCCGGTTGGTGTGCGCGGTCTGCTCCTTAACCAGCCGGTCGCGTTCGCGGCTGGCGCGGCGGGCGTCCTCCTGTTCGGCAGCAGGCACCCGGACGATCCGCACCACCCGCGGCTCGCCGCGCAAATACGCCATTAGCGTCCGCAGCATCTTCTCGCCGTCGATCCGGTCGGTCTTCACCCGCCGGGCCCGCTGATCCACCGCTATGCTCGCGGGATCAAATACGTAGTTCGTGATGCCGGCCGCCAGCAGAAGCCGGTGCAGCCAAAACCCGTCGTAGCCCGCTTCGTAGCAACTCACCAACGCCGGAACGCCTCCCAGCGCCCGAGCCGCCCGAGTGCGCTCCCGATCGATCAGCGCCAGCAGCTCGGCATGATTGCCACCTTCCAGCTTGTGGCGCGATATCTTGCCCCTGTCCGGGCTGTGCAGCGTCACCAGCCAGGTCTTCTGACTCAGTTCGATCGCAACGAAAATTGTGCCACAATGACCGGCGGTGGGCGTGGCTATGGTCGATGCTTGCATCTGTCTCTCCGTGGGTTCGAGTGTGGAAACCCAAACCTATCGGAAAGGCCACGCTCACCGCCCATGGAATCTATGACTTCGCGCCGCGGCTCCTCCATGTCATTGCGAGCGCAGCGAAGCAATCCATTGTCCCTCGCCCGCGGATGGATGGATTGCTTCGCGGAGCCTGTCATTGGCCGGCGCTTTGCGCCGACCCGTTGGCTCGCAACGAAGATAGTTTCGCGCTCCCGCAACGCACATCTCACGCCGCGAGATGCTTCTCCCGCGTCGCGATCAGGTCGCGGATCGGCTTTGCTATCGGGACGGGACGATGGGTCTGCTGATCGGTGTTCACCCAGACGATCTCGCCGGTCACCAGCGCATCGCCGCCGCCTTTGAGGAAAATCGCAAGCTCGAAGGTCATGCTCGAATTTCCGATCCGCGCCACGCACGCGCCGACCTCGAGCTCCCAGTCGAAGCGGACTGGCGCCTTGTACTCAATGACGGATTTGACGACGTGAAAATCGACGCCGGATTGCCTTGCGTCGGCATATTGATCATAGCCGAGCGCACGAAAATATTCGGTGATGGTGGTGTCGAAATAGGTCAGATAATGCGCGTTGAAGACGACGCCCTGGCCGTCGATCTCGGAGTAGCGCACCCGGAACGGGTGGAAGAACCAGAATTGCTCGCGTGACATGGGATCCCCGGCTTTACGTGTTCTGCCGCCTGCATAGCGCAGCGAACCAATTTCATAAAGCCGGGCAACTTGCGTTACCGAAATAGAGTTGCGGAATCTATCGCGGTAGATTGTCGTCCCTGCCTCCGTGCGCAATCGCGCACTCGGCGCAGGGACCCATACGCCGTGCCGCAAGTTTTGCGAGACCCTGTTCGACGGCTTTCGTCCACCAACTTAATCCTGTGGTTGGGCCCCTGCGCGTTCGCAGGGACGACAGTTCGTCGCATCGATCAGAGACACGTCGCGCGTTCGGCGGCGAGGTAGCCGAACAACAGGCCCAAGCCGAACAAGAGCACCAGGCCGGCGGCGCCGAATTCGATGCCGCGCATGATCAGCGCGCCGCCGCCCTCGCGCCCGGCGCTCAGCCGCTTTGCCAGACCTTTCGCCGATACGGCGATCACAGCGATGGCGGCGACCGTGATCGCGGTCCCGAGACCCATCACGAAGGTCGCGGCGATGCCGGCCAGGAACAGGCCCTGCGCCAGCGAGAATACCAGCACCAGGATGGCGCCCGAGCAGGGCCGCATGCCGACGGCAAAGATCGTCCCCAAGCCGCGCCGCCAGCCGCCGGGGCCGGCGAGTTGGTCCGGTGTCGGCCCGTGCGAATGGCCGCAATGCTCATCATGAACATGGGGATGGCCGTGGTCATGACCATGGCCGTGATGATCGCCGTGATCATGATGATGGTGATGGGCATGGCCGTGATCATGATCGTGATGATGAGCCGTGGCCGATGCCATCGCCAGCTCCGGCTTCGCCTGCAGCGCGCGCATAAAACCGCCGCCCTTGGTCCAGACCAGCCGGGCGCCGAACGCCGCGATCAGCGCGTAGCTGACGACCTCGATCGCCTTCTCCGCAGAGCACATCGTCTTGGCTGTGGAAGAGAGCAGCCAGGCGAAGACGGCCACGATCGCGACCGCCACCAACGCCTGCAGGAACGCCGAGGCGAACGACAGCACGATGCCGCGCCGCGCGGTTTCCTCATTGGCGACGAGATAGGACGAGATCACCGCCTTGCCGTGGCCGGGGCCTGCGGCATGAAAAATGCCGTAAGCAAAGGAAATTCCAAGCAGCGTCCAGACGGCGCTGCCGTCCGATTTCGCCGCGCGGATGGTGGCGGACATTTCGCGGTAGAATTCGGATTGCTTGGCCAAAATCCATCCGATCACGCCGCCGACCTGCGGCTCGGCCGCGGGACGTGGACCACCGAACGGATTCTGCGCCATCAGCGCATGCAAGGCAGCATCGAAAATCGCAACGGCCGCGATCGCCGCGGCCGTCATTGCGATCCCTCGCGCGAGGCTTGCGGGGAGCATCCGCCTCATGGGCAGTTCACCATGATCTTGTTGGCGAACATCGCGCCATAGTTGGAATTGTCGCCGTTCAAGAAATTCTGCTCGTTCAGGCGCTGGGTGTTGGCGGTCTCGTCGTTCGGCCGCTGGAATTGCATCTGGCAGGTGGCGGGCGCGCCGATCAGCTTGACCGGATCCTTGTCTTCGAACTTGAAGTCGATGAAGTAGGAGGGATCGAATACTTCCAGCGCCAACTGCTTCGAGGTCGCCGGCGCCTTCAGCGGCAGCACGAAATGCAGCGTCAGCGCGCTGTCCTTGTATTCGAGGTAATAGTCGACCGGTTCCTCGAATTTCGCCTTCTTGCCGTCGGCCTTGGCGAAGGTGAAATAGGCGAAGTCCTTCAGCGACTCGACGTTGGTCTGTGCCAGCGGCGCCAGTTCCTCGCGGGTATAGACGCCCTTGGTCTTGGTCGCGACGCCCTGCAGCGCGTAGGTCGAGAACATGTCATCGAACGTCCAGGCGTGACGAACACCCGTCATCACCCCGTCGGGCGCGTAGACCACCTCGCTCCTGGCGGTGATCCAGACATGGGGATGGGCCTCGGCCGCGGCTGTGCCGAGCGACAACGCGACGATCAAGCCGAACAGTACACGCAACACGTTGTCCCCGCGAAAGCGGGGAGCCATACGCCGTGTCGTCTCTGTTTGACAGTGTGACAAAGGCTGTTCCTTCACAACGAATACCAGAGGTTATAGGTCCCTGCGCCAAGTGCGCAATTGCGCACAAGGCAGGGACGACTCGTGGAAGCGGCGGCCGGCCAATCAGGCCGCCGGCGTTGCTTCGAGCAGGCCGCGCCGGCGCAACAACGCGTCGGCCTCCGGCTCGCGGCCGCGGAAGGCGATATAGGCGTCCTCGGGGTCGCGCGAGCCGCCCGACGAATAGATGTCGTCGTGCAGGCGTTTTGCCACCGCGGGATCGAAGATGTCGCCGGCCTCCTCGAACGCGCCGAAGGCGTCGGCGTCCATCACTTCCGACCACATGTAGCTGTAGTAGCCCGATGCGTAATGATCGCCGGAGAAGATGTGGCCGAATTGGGTCGGCCGGTGCCGTAGCGCGATTTCGGCGGGCATGCCGATCTTCTCCAGCTCCGCCTTTTCGAACGCCGCCACGTCGCGGCTGGCGGCGGCCGGCTGGGTATGGAATTCAAGATCGACCAGCGCCGAGGAGACGAACTCCACGGTGGCAAAGCCCTGGTTGAATTTTCGCGCGGCGAGGAAGCGCTGCAGCAGGTCGTCCGGCAGCGGCTCGCCGGTCTGGTAGTGCTTGGCGAACTGCCGCAGCACCTGCGGCTGCTCCTGCCAATGCTCGTAGAGCTGCGAGGGCAACTCGACGAAATCGGTAAACACGGATGTCCCCGACAGCGAAGGATAGGTCACATTGGACAGCATGCCGTGCAGGCCGTGGCCGAACTCATGGAACAGGGTGCGTGCGTCATCGGGCGACAGCAGCGACGGCTGGCCGTCCGCGCCCTTGGCGAAATTGCAGACATTGATGATCAGCGGGGCGACGTCGACGTCGAGCTTCTGCTGGTCGCGCAGCGAGGTCATCCAGGCGCCGGAACGCTTTGAGGGTCTCGCGAAATAATCGCCATAGAACAGCGCTTTGTGCTTGCCGGCGGCGTCCTTGACCTCCCAGACCCGGACATCCGGATGCCAGACCGGAATGTCCTTGCGCTCGGAGAAGGTGATCCCGAACAGGCGGGTGGCGCAGTCGAAGGCGGCCTCGATCATGTGGTCGAGCACCAGATAGGGCTTTATCGCCGCGTCGTCAAAATCGGCCCGCCGCTGCCGCAGCTTTTCGGCGTAGTAGCGCCAATCCCACGGGGCGAGCGCGAAGTTGCCGCCCTCCTCCGCGATCAGCCCCTGCAGCGCGTCGCGGTCGGCGAGCGCCTGCTCCCGGGCCGGCTTCCAGACCCGCTCCAGCAGGCTGCGCACCGCCTCCGGCGTCTTGGCCATGGAATCCTCCAGCCGGTAGGCGGCGTAGGTCGGAAAGCCCATGATCCTGGCGGCCTCCTCGCGGAGCGCAAGGATCTCGACGATGGTGGCGTTGTTGTCGTTGGCGTTGCCATTGTCGCCCCGCGCAGTGAAGGCCTTGAAGACCTTCTCGCGCAGGTCGCGGCGGGATGAGCTCTTCAGGAACGGCTCGACCGAGGAGCGCGACAACGTCACAATCGCCTTGCCCGCCATGCCGCGCTCTTCAGCGGCGGCCTTGGCCGCGGTGACGAAGGCCTCGGGAAGGCCGTCACGGTCGTCATCGCCGAGCTCCATGAACCAGTCCTGCTCGTCGCCGAGCAGATGATGGCTGAACGAGGTGCCGAGCTGGGCCAGCCGCTCGTTGATCTCGGCCCGGCGCTTCTTGGCGACCTCGTCGAGGCCGGCGCCGGCGCGGTAGAAGTTGGTGTAGGTGCGCTCCAGGAGCCGCATCTGTTCGCCGCTCAGGCCGAGCGTGGCGCGGTTCTCGTGCAGCAGCGCTATGCGCCCGAACATCACCGCGTTCATCATGATCGGGTTCCAGTGCCGCGCCATCCGCAAGGAGACTTCCGTGTCGATCTCCAGGATCGCCGGATTGGAGTGCGCCGAGACCAGGTCGTAGAACACGGCAGAGACCTTCGCGAGCAGCTTGCCCGAGCGCTCCAGCGCCGTGATGGTGTTGGCGAAGTCCGGCACCGAGGGATCGTGGGTGATCGCCGCGATCTCGGCGGCGTGATCGGCAAACGCCTGCTCGAAGGCGGGCAGGAAGTGTTCCGGCTGGATCTCGCTGAAGGGCGGTGTCTCGAACGGCGTCTGCCACGGCCGGAGCAGCGGGTTTTCGCCAGCTTCCGAAGGGGCCGCCGTCTGCAGGGTTTCTGACATCACAATTCCCGTTTTTGCCTCGTTTTCTTGGGCTGAAACCGGCACCGATTTCGCTCGAAAACGCTCCAGAAGATGCGGCAATCTATAGCACGCGATGCGGCATTTTTGGGCCTTTTGCGCTTGATAGATGGGGCCTTTTCGGAGAGATTGCGCCCCCAGAACAGGACCTTTTTCATGAGCCCACAGCCCGCCTCCACATCCTCCCGCCAGATCGTCTGGCCGAGCGTCATCACCGTCATTTCGGCTGCGATCCTGATCGGCGCGGAAGTGTTCGGCGCGGCGTTTGCCGGCGGCTGGGCGCTCGCGATCCTGTTCGGCCTCGACGACACCAGCGCGCACATCCTCCAGGCGGTGCTGTTCGGCATCGGCGTGATGATCATGGTGGCGTTCATCCGCGGCGCGCAGCGCATCGAGCCGTTCTTCAAGCGCGTCAGGCGCGCTTGAAGAAAGCGCTGCGGCACAGGCGCTAAAGCGTTCATCGCCTGCCTGAGAAAATCTTAACTTCCATTCATGTTTGTCGCGAGCCGTGCGCGCTGCGAACGCTTTCGTAAGCACACGTCGGGGAAATTTGTCCCCAGCCTAAAAAAATTCTTGCGCAGCAGAATCAAAAGTCTTATTTCCAGCCTTGCCCAATTTCGCACGTGCCTGTGGTCGTGTGTCAGTCGGTAGGTATCCGGACAAGAGGCCGGACAGCCGCCAAGGGATGAAGAACCGAGGGTCGCTCCTGTTCGAGTGGCCAGCATCTCTCTCAAGAGATGCCGTTGAAGGTCTCTCCATCTTTTGCAACCGTGACTGGCAGCCGGAGGCGAACCGGCGCACCCCGCTCTCAACGGGGGACGCGACTTAAAGCAACGACGGATCGGGCTTTTTTGGTCTCTACCGGCATTCCACCGCCGGCGCGGGCTACTGAAAAGGCTTGTCCTTCATTGCCAGGTGTGCGGGCGGGAAAATTCCCAACCAATCCACGGCAGCACAATTCGGTTCTTGAGTTCGAGGCTTCGTCGCGTCTCCATCGTGCGGCAACGCCAAAGCACTCACGTCCGAGATCAAATTTGAACGGGACCTTGTCGCAAAGGCCGTTTGGAGGGTGCTATGACCGAACGTATTCAGGAATTCCTGCGTAACCGCCGCAGCGAGGGCCAGGACACCGAGCCGTGCCTCGTCGTCGACCTCGAGGTCGTGCGCGACAACTACCAGACCTTTGCCAAGGCGCTGCCCGACAGTCGCGTGTTCTACGCGGTGAAGGCCAATCCGGCCCCCGAAGTGCTGTCGCTGCTCGCCTCCATGGGCTCCTGCTTCGACACCGCAACCGTTGCCGAAATCGAAATGGCGATGGCTGCCGGTGCGACGCCGGACCGCATCTCCTATGGCAACACGATCAAGAAGGAGCGCGACATCGCGCGCGCCTTCGCGCTCGGCATTCGCCTGTTCGCGGTCGACTGCGCAGCCGAAGTCGAGAAGATCGCGCGCGCCGCTCCCGGCGCAAAAGTGTTCTGCCGCATCCTCTATGACTGCGCCGGCGCCGAATGGCCGCTGTCGCGGAAGTTCGGCTGCGACCCGGAGATGGCGGTCGAGGTGCTCGACCTCGCCAAGCGCCTGGGGCTGGAGCCGGTCGGCATCTCGTTCCATGTCGGCTCGCAGCAGCGCAAGGTGAAGGCGTGGGACCGTGCGCTGGCGATGGCCTCGACGGTGTTCCGGGACTGCGCGGAGCGCGGGATCAACCTGTCCATGGTCAACATGGGCGGCGGCTTCCCGACCAAGTACCTCAAGGACGTTCCTCCGGTCGTGCAGTACGGCCGGTCGATCTTCCGTGCGCTGCGCAAGCACTTCGGCAACCAGATCCCGGAGACCATCATCGAGCCGGGCCGCGGCATGGTCGGCAACGCCGGCATCATCGAGACCGAAGTCGTCCTGATCTCCAGGAAGAGCGACGAGGACGAGGTGCGCTGGGTGTATCTCGACATCGGCAAGTTCGGCGGTCTCGCCGAGACGATGGACGAGTCGATCCGCTACGCCATCCGCACGCCGCATGACGGCGCGGAGATGACGCCGTGCGTGCTCGCGGGGCCCACCTGCGACAGCGCCGACGTGCTGTACGAGAAGATGCCGTACCCGCTTCCGGTGACGCTCGAGATTGGCGACAAGCTGTTGATCGAAGGCACCGGGGCCTACACGTCGACTTACTCGTCGGTGGCGTTCAACGGCATCCCGCCGCTCAGGACCTACCACATCTGAGCTGCCTCTTTTCGAGGCTCGAGTAACGGGAGCCGGTGCGCCGGCTCCCTCCCCTGACATTGCCAATCAATGACAACGCTTTGCGCGGCTTGATCGCCGTTGCGAGCGGGGACTGACGTGCCATGACTGCTTTGCGGAAGACCACTGTTGCCCTCACCCCGAACGCCACTCCGTTCGCGATCCGTGCGGAGCGAGCATCGGACGTCGCTGCGCGCGAGGCGCTGCTGGATGCCTGCTTTGGCGACAACCGCCATATGCGCGCCTGCCAGCGCCTGCGCGACGGACGCGCGCCCGCCGAAGGCCTCAGCCTTTCGGCCGTGAGCAAGGGCCGGCTGGTCGGTACGTTGCGGTTGTGGCACGTCAGCGCCGGGGGCATCCCGGCGCTCATGCTCGGCCCGCTGGCGGTGGAGGCATCCTCCCGCCAGTTCGGGGTCGGGGCTGCGCTGATGGACCACGCGCTCGCGGCGGCGAAGGCGCGTGGCCATCGCGCGGTAGTCCTGCTGGGCGATGCGCCGTACTACGCCCGCTTCGGCTTCTCGGCCGCGAAGACTGGCGAGCTGTCGCTGCCAGGCGCCTTCGAGCGCAACCGCCTGCTCGGCCTGGAGTTTTGCGAAGGCGCGCTTGACGGCGCCTGCGGCATGATCGTTCCGACCGGTGCACGCTTGCCGCAAACAAAGGCAGTGCGGGCCAGGAAGGCGAAGACCTTGCTCCTGCCGCGCGTGGCCTGATCGTCAGCGACATTCTCGTGCGTCGTTGGAGCGCCGGCGCGCCGCCGGCCTCCGACTTCACCCGGCATTCCCAGTGACGTCGCCAGGGGTTGCGCGCGCAGGGGAAAAGCCCTTAAACCGCGCCCATCCCGCCGCCGGATCATTCCCAGGATCGTTCCCAAGATCGAGGTTCCGATGCCCCGCCGCCTGATTTCCACCGGCTCGCCGTTCGAGAAGACCGCCGGCTACAGCCGCGCCGTCATCGACGGCGATTTCGCCTTCGTCGCCGGCACCACCGGCTACGACTACAAGACCATGGTCATTCCGGCCGATATCACGAGCCAGGCCCGCAACTGCTTTGACAACATCGAGGCGGCGCTCAAGGAAGGCGGCTTTGCGATGGCCGACATCGTCCGCGCGACCTACTACATCACCGACATTGCCGATGCGGACGCCTTCTTTGCGGTCTGCGGCGAAGTCTTCGGCGAGATCCGTCCGGCCACGACCCTGCTGGTAGTCGCTGGCCTCTACAAGCCCGAGATGAAGATCGAGATCGAAGTGACGGCGAAGCGCCGCACCGCCTAATCCCCTTCAAGACACATCGTAATTTTTCCGGAGACCCACTTATGAGCCCGTCCGCGCCAATCCATGCGAAAATTTCCGGCCCGATCGTCATGATCGGCTTCGGCTCGATCGGCAAGGGCACGCTGCCCCTGATCGAACGCCATTTCGATTATGACAAGTCGCGTTTCGTCATCATCGACCCGCATGAGGATGGCGAACTGGCCAAGCAGCACGGCGTGCGCTTCATCAAGCAGGCGGTGACCCGCGACAATTACCGCGAGGTCTTGGTGCCGCTACTGACCGCCGGCGGCGGCCAGGGCTTTTGCGTCAACCTGTCGGTCGATACCTCGTCCGTCGACATCATGACGCTGTGCCGCGAGATCGGCGCGCTCTACATCGATACCGTCGTGGAGCCGTGGCACGGCTTCTATTTCGACAAGGCGATTGGCCCCGAGAGGCGCTCCAATTATGCGCTGCGCGAGACGCTGCTGGCGGCCAAGCACAAGAGCCCGGGCGGCACCACCGCGGTCTCCACCTGCGGCGCCAATCCCGGCATGGTGTCCTGGTTCGTCAAGCAGGCGCTGCTCGACATCGCCCGCGACACCGGCGTTGAGGTCAATGAGCCGAAGAGCCGCGAAGGCTGGGGCCAGCTCGCGCAAAAACTCGGCGTCAAGGGCATCCACATTGCCGAGCGCGACACGCAGCGTTCCAAGAAGCCGAAGCTGATGAACATGTTCGTCAACACCTGGTCGGTCGAAGGCTTCGTCTCCGAAGGCATGCAGCCGGCCGAGCTCGGCTGGGGCACGCATGAGAAATGGATGCCGGACAACGGCCGGCAGCACACCGAGGGCTGTGGCGCGGCGATCTATCTCTTGCAGCCCGGTGCCAACACGCGCGTCCGCTCCTGGTGCCCGACGCCAGGCGCGCAGTACGGCTTCCTTGTCACCCATAACGAGTCGATCTCGATCGCGGATTATTTCACGGTGCGCGATGGAACGAAGGTGGTCTACCGCCCGACCTGCCATTACGCCTACCACCCGGCGAATGACGCCGTGCTGTCGCTGCACGAGATGTTCGGCGCAACCGGCAAGATGCAGCCGAAGTGGCACATCCTCGACGAGAACGAGATCGAGGACGGCATCGACGAGCTCGGCGTGCTGGTCTACGGCCACGGCAAGAACGCCTATTGGTACGGCTCGCAGCTCTCGATCGAGGAAACCCGCCGCATCGCGCCCTACCAGAACGCCACCGGCCTGCAGGTGTCCTCGGCCGTGCTGGCCGGCATGGTGTGGGCGCTGGAAAACCCCGAGGCCGGCATCGTCGAGGCCGACGAGATGGATTTCCGCCGCTGCCTGGAAATCCAGATGCCGTATCTCGGCCCGGTGAAGGGATTTTACACCGACTGGACGCCGCTGTCGGACCGGCCCGGCCTGTTCCCGGAGGATATCGACACGTCGGATCCCTGGCAGTTCAGGAACGTGCTGGTGCGGTAACACCGCAACACAGAACACAGGCGCTGCAGCTCCCCCGCTGCAGCGCACATTGTTCTTCCACGGCCTCGACCGGCGTAGAACTACGCACGGGGAACCCGGCGCCGTGTAACAGTCGATTAATCCAATCGCGCCATCCTGAGCGGTGATTTCTGCGAGGGCCCTGGGCCGTCGCCCAAGGTTTTTAGAGCGGCGGCTCCCTCGATGGAGCGAGCAACATGCGCAGCATCATTGCCATCGTGCTGTCAGCGGCGGCGCTGGCGTCGTGCACGCCCGAGAGCGGCAGCTATGCTGACGTCACGGGCTCGATCGACAATTGCGCCCGCAAGCTTTTCAGCCAGTACAATCCCAAGGACAAGAAGCAGTGCGTCGCTGTGTGCATCGCCTGCGAGCGCGGCGTCATGACGACCTGCTCGACCGCCTGCACGCTCAGGGGCGCACAATAATCGTATGGCTCAGAGCGTTTTCAAGCGAAGTGGACATCGGTTCGCGTCAAGAAAATGCGTCAAACAAGAATCTAGAGCCCGGTTCTGATTCAATCAGAACCGAAAGGCTCTACGCGACGCCACCGAGATAGAGCCGCTTGACGATATCGTTGGCCTTCAATTCATCGACCGACTGCGCAGCCACCGCGATCTCGCCGTGAACGATGATGTAGCCGCGGTCGGCGATCCGGATCGCCTGGTTGAAATTCTGCTCCGCCATCAGCACCGTCAGGCCGACGCGCTGCTTGAGCTCGCCGATCTTCGCAATGGTCTGCGACACCAATAGCGGCGACAGCCCGACCGACGGCTCATCGATCAGCAATAGCCGCGGCGACGACATCAGCGCGCGCGCAATCGCCAGCATCTGCTGCTGTCCGCCGGACATGGTGCCGGCGAGTTGGCTGCGCCGCTCCTTCAGCACCGGAAAGGTGTCGAAGACGAGTGTGAGATTCTGCTGGATGACGCTGCGGGCCATTTTCCTGAACGCGCCGAGCATCAGGTTTTCCGTCACCGTCAGCTTGGGAAACAGCCGCCGCCCCTCCGGCACCAGCGCCACGCCGAGATCGACGATCGCCTCGGGCGAGAGCTTTGTCAGGTCATGCGCCACGCCGTCGATCGACAGCGCAAGCCGGCCGCTATCCGGGCGCACCAGGCCCATGACGCACTTCATCAGCGTGCTCTTGCCGTTGCCGTTGGTGCCGAGCAAGGCCACGGTCTCGCCGGCCTCGACATGCAGCGTGACGCCGCGCAGCGCCTTGACGGCCCCGTAGCCAGCATCGAGGCCTTCGATGGCAAGGCTAAGTGCCAAGATAGGCCTCCTGCACCCGCTTGTTGGCCATCACCTCGCTGGGTGCGCCGAGCGCGATGATTTTTCCCGCGTCGAGACACATCACCCGTTCCGAAAAGCGCATCACCGCCTGCATGATGTGCTCGATCATGATGATGGTGATGTCTTCGTCGCCAAGACTGATCAGCAGATCCAGCACCTCATCGACTTCGGAAGACGACAGCCCGGCCATCGCCTCGTCCGAAATCAAAAGCTTCGGACGCACGGCCATCGCGCGGGCGAGCTCCATCTTGCGCAGCTCCACCTGGCTCAGCGTATCGCTCGCGGCGCCGGCTTTCGAGGCCAGCCCCATCCGCGTCAGGATCGACATCGCGATTTCTTCCTCCGCCGCGGCTGAACCCGCGGCAGCGAAGTCGAGCCCGACCATGAGGTTTTCCAGCACCGTCATGCTCCTGAACGGCCGCGGAATCTGGAAGCTGCGGGCGATGCCGCGGCGCGCGCGTAAGTGCGGCGGCAATTGCGTGATGTCCTCGCCGCAGAACACCACGCTTCCGACCTGCGGCTTCAACGCCCCGGAGATGCAGTTGATCAGCGTGGTCTTGCCCGAGCCGTTCGGGCCGATCAGGCCGAACCGTTCGCCCTTTCGGATATCGACGCTGATATTGTCGAGCGCGGTGAAGCCGCCGAAGGTCTTTGTCAGAGTCCCCACCTGCAGCAGGGGTGCGTCGAGGGCTGCTGTATTCATTGCTTGCCTCCCGCGCGCAGACGGTAGCGCGGCCGCAACAGCCCAATGATGCCCTTTGGCGCGCCGACCACGAACAGCACCAGCATGATGCCGAGCACCAGCACGTTGACCTCCGAGGAGATGGTCACGGCGAGGAGCTGCTGCGTCGAGCCGAGCAGGATGGCCCCTAGCACCGGGCCGATCCAGTGTGCGGTGCCGCCGATCAGCGCCATCGCCAGCGCCGAGACCGAGTAGCTCAGGTTGAACGCCGAGGATGGATCGGCATATTGCAGGTACATGGCGGCGGGCGCGCCGGCTGCGGAAATCAGGGCGCCCGAGATCATGCAGGCGATCAGCTTCAATTTCAGCGTCGGCACGCCCGTGCATTCGGCCGCGAGCTCATCGTCCCTGAGCGCCTGCAGGCCGCGGCCGATCCGGGAATTCTGAACGTAGCGCGCGATCGCGATTGCGATGACGACCAGGACGGCCTGCACGAAAAACAGCATCTTCACATAGCTGTCGAACGGCGCCATCACCGGCGGCCGCTGGATCTGGATGCCGGCCGCGCCACCGACGAACCGCCAGTTCATCACAAAGGTCTCGATGATGATCGCTAGCGCAATCGTCGCGATCGAGAAGAAGATGCCGCGCATCCGCAACGTGAGGAGGCCAACGCCAAAGCCGAGCGTCATGCCGACGACGGCGGCGGCTGCGATCTGCACCACGAGCGGCGCGCCTGTCGCCTTGAACAGGGCTACCGCCGTGTAGACGCCGACGCCGAAAAAGGCGTTGGTGCCGAAATTGACGTAGCCGGCATAGCCGCCGAGGATGCTCCAGGCAACCGCAAGCGCGATAAACTGCAGGATCACGTAGCCGGCAAAAAACGGATATTCGTTGCGGACGATCTGCGTCATCGACAACACGGCGACCAGGAAGACGGCGACGGCGGCCCAGAATGCGATGCTGTGGCTGCGCTTGTTCATCGGCCGAGCAGACCTTGCGGCCGGACGGCGAGCACGCCGAGCAGCATTGCGAACGAGATCGCCGGCGCCCAGGAGGCTCCGAACAACGTCAGCACGATGGATTCGGCGACGCCGAGGATGATGGCGGCGATCAGCGTGCCGCTGATGCTGCCGAGCCCGGCCATGACGACGACGCAGAAGGTCCGCCCGATATAGGCGCGATCCAGCGTCGGCTCGACCGGCGCCACGATGATCAGCAGCGCGCCGGCGATGCCAAGCACGGCGGTGGCGATGCCGAAGGCAAATTGCTTGATGCGGACCGGATTGGCGCCCATCAGCCGCAGCGCCTCCTCGTCCTGCGCGACCGCGCGGATCGCGCGGCCCATGAAGGTCTTCGACAGATACACGGCAAGCAGCACCGTCAGCGCCAGCGCCACCGCGAACGCCACCAGTTGCCGGATCGGTATCCGAAACTCGCCGAACCGCCACGACTTGCCGATATAGGTCGCGGAAACCGAGCGCTGGTCGACGCCGAATTGCAGGATGATCAACACCTCGATGATGAAGGCGATGCCGAAGAAGAACGCAATGCCACGGACGGCCGCGTCGCTGCCGCGCCGCTCGAAGGTTTCGTAGTAGACGCGGTAGGCGAGCAGGCCGAACAGGAAGAACAGCGGCGTGATGGCGAGGCCCGCCAGCAGCGGGTCGATGTCGTAGCTCTCGTTGAGCTGGTACACGCCATAGGACGCCAGCACCAGGAACGCCGGATGCGCGACGTGGGGAACGTCGAGCAAGCCGAACGAAACGGACAAGCCAACGCTGACGGCTGCATAGAAACAGCCGAGCAGCACGCCAAGCACTACTGCCCCAAGCAGCAGGTCCATCGAAAGCAATTCAAGTCCCCCCTTGGCCCTGAGCCGGAAAAGCCACGAGGCCTAGTTTCGGCCAGCCTCGAAGGGAGTGATGAGCTCTCCGGTTTTCAATTTATCAGGAAATAGAATCACCTGCTTGCCGGAGGAGCGGAACTGTTCGATATCCTTGTCCTTCACACCGCGGAACTGGGCCTGCAGCGTCGCGGTTTCCTTGCGCTCGCCATCGGCCGAAAAAGCGATCGGGCCGACGATGGTCTTGTGCTCGTTCTCGCGCAGGTATTTCGCGATGCCCTTCTGGTCGAGCGACTTGGTCGCGCCGACCGCCGCCTCGATCATCTGGCCCATCGCATAGCCGAACGGCGCCAGATAGTAGCCGAGCGGATCGACCTTGGCCTCGACGGCGCGCTTGGTGTATTTGTCGAAAAATTCCTTGGTGCCGTCGAAATACATGCTCTTTTCCGGCAGCCAGGTATTGTAGTTCACGACGCCGTTGAGCAGCGAGCCGAGGTTCGACATCACAGCGGCAAATTGCAGACCGACCATGCCGCCGCCGAAAATCTTGACGCTGTCGCCGATCCCGATCTCGTTCACGGCGCGCAGGATGCCGGCCGAATCGGGCGGATAGGACGCGACATAGACGATGTCGGGCTTGGCCGCTTTCAGCGCGCGAATGATGGACGAAAATTCAACCGTGTTCGGCGGGTAGACCTGGTCGAAAACGATCGGGATATTGCGCTTCCTGGCGACGTCCCGCGCGGTGAGCGCGAGGTTCTGCGCGAATTCCTGATCCGCCGTCAATAGCGCCATGTTCTTGCCGCCGGCCTTTTGCGCCAGGTCGAGGAACGAAGCCGCCCAGCTATCGGCCGGCCCCCAGGGTGCATTGTTGAACCACATGTCGTGGCCGACCTTGCTGTTCACCTGGAACGAGAAATTCCCCATCAACAAGAGGCCGCGCTGCTTGACGAACGGCATGATCGGCGCGGTCGGTACCGTTGCATAGGGCGCGAACAGCAGGTCGACCTTGTCGACGTCGACCAGCTTGGCGTAGATCGCGGGCGTCTCCGATGCGCTCGACTTGTCGTCATAGACGACCAGTTCGACCTTGCGGCCGAGCAGCCCACCCTTGGCATTGATGTCGTCGCGCCAGATCTCGATGCCGAGCAACGACGCCTTGCCGCCGCCGGCGAGGCCGCCGGTCTGCGGCATCGACATGCCGATCTTGATCGGCGGCTGCTGGGCAAGAGCGCTCGACCCGTGCCCTACCACCGCGACGGCCATTGCGCCGCCCAGGAATGTTCTGCGTTTCATCGCTTCCCCCTTATGTCGTTGTATTTCTGCGTCCGCCGGATCTTCGCCCGGCTGCGGTGAAGTGGATCGTGTCAGTCTCGGGCTAGCCGCCGGCACCCGCCGGAGCCGGTTCGCTTTTGGCTTGTTTCATGATCGCCGACGGATCGGCGCCGACGCGCCCACTGGTCTTGTCGGCGGCACTTTCGCGCGACAACCGCATGTCGAAGCGGATGCTCGGCATGCCCTTGATCGGGCAGCCCGGATCATTGGCCACGACGTCGACGGCAAGATCGCCCGACGAGCCGAACACGACATCATCGGCCAGATGGGGATCGTCGCGCAGATAGAGCGCCGTGACCAGTTCGCGATAACCGGCTGCGCCGACCAGGAAGTGAATATGCGCCGGCCGCATGCCATGCCGCGCCTGCGCCTTCACCATCGCGCCGACCGGGCCATCCATCGGGATCGAATAGCCGAGCGGCTTGACGGTGCGCAGCACATAGAGGCCATCGGCATCGGTGGCGAACACACCGCGGTAGTCGACCGAGGTCGCGCTGGCCTGGATGTCATAGAGGCCATCGGCGCCGGTCTGCCAGATCGAGACGGTGGCGCCCGCGACCGGTTTGCCCGCGGCATCGGTGACGCGGCCATACAACACGCACTCGCTGCCGGGCTTCGGGTTCTTGGCGATCGAACTGCCGGCTGCAAGCGTCGGCGTGGCCTCGCGGTAGAACGGGCCAAGCAGACTGGTGTGGGTGGCTTCCTCGAGCGCGGTTGCGTCGTGCAGTCCGTTGACGAGCGCCGAGAGGCCGAGCGTATCGGATAGCAGGATGAATTCCTGCCGTTCCGGCGAACACATCTTGCCGGCGGCAGTCATGAATTCGATGCCCTTGATCCATTCCGCGGGCGTCAGGTTGACCTCGCGGGCGAAGGCATGGAGATGCTTTACCGCCGATGCCATGATCTCCTTCAGACGAGGGTCAGGCGTCGTCGCCATCTGGTCGAGCACGGCGTCCGTGATCGTTTCCGGCGTTAACTCACGCATGCGTCACTCCCTGAGCTGCCGGCTGTTATTCGACCTGCCGGCTGTTTTGCAGCAAGCCTAACCGCTTGTTGGGGATCAACACAAGGCGTTCGAAGGCGAGGCCTGCGCCCTCTCCTACGAATTGATACGGGCGAACAGGGTCACATGGCCCACACATTTGCGCATCGAACGAGCGCGGCCGGCTTCAGCCCACGATTTTGCGATTGCACAATTGGCGCAACGGCAGTGGGATCATTTTTCCTTTTCGCGTATCGGCGGTGCAGTCTTCTCCGCCGGCGCCGGCGGCAGCGCGGGCTGAGCGCCCGACTTCTGCGCTTCCGGGTCGGGACGGGCCGGCTGCGGCGGAACGTCTGATGGCCTTTGCCCGGTTGTGCCCGGTTCGGACGGCGCAGGCGGCGCGGGCGGTTTCGTTTCCGCGTCTGGCGTCGATTGCGTTGGCGGTGTCGCCTGCGCGACGTGCTGGGAATCGCGCGCCACGATCTCGCTCAGCGACAACGCCGAAATGATTAGCCCGACCGCGATCAGCGTGGACGCGCCAAGCATTTCCCTTCGGTATTTGCGCTGACGAGCATCGGCAGGCATATCGTTCGACCCACGAAATGGTTCGTGGGCTCAACGGCCGGCAAGGCGCATAGTTCCGCGGGGAACCTGCTTGGTACCTGTCCGAGACGCCTAGAATTCCAGCATCCCGGCGTCGCCGTCCTCGGTGCCGAAGGCCAGCAGCGTGCCCTTCGCGTTCCAGGCCAGCGCCGAGACCGGCTCGCTGCCGTTGCGGCGCACCAGAATTTCCGCGCCGTCCTCGAGCCGCACGATCAGCACGGTGCCGTCACTATAGCCTGAGGCCATGATGTCCTGCTTCGGATGACAGGCGACCATGGAAACGCGCGCCTGCAGCGGCGCCAGCATCGCAGGCTCCTTGCCCATCGGACCGTCCTTGCTGGCGAACGGCCAGATGATCACGCTGTCCGCACCCGACGTGGCGAGCCCCTTGCCGCCGGCGCTCCACGACATCGAGCGGACGCGGCCGGGATAGCCGCTCATCCGCATGTGCCTGATATCGGCGAGCCGCCAGCCATGCAGCGCCGGCTCATGCATGGCGGTGACCAGGAATTTGTTGTCGGGGCTGAAGGTGACGGCGAGGTGCGAGCCGGCCCATTCCAAAAATTCCGGCTTCGCCGCCATGTTGGGAAACCACAGCGTCACGCCGTTGTAATGGGCGACCGCCACGCGCAGGCCTTTTGGCGCGAAGGCGAGGCCGCCCACGGTCGACGGCGCATCAAAAGTCTTCTCCTCGCCCTTGCCGCTGCGGACGAACGCCGTCTTGCCAGCCGACCAGGCAAACGCGCCATCGGGATGCAGCGCGACATTGTCGATCCAGCGCCGCTTTGCGTCGGTCGCAAGCACCGACGTCTCACCCTTTGCATTCAATGCAACGAGCTTGCCGTCGTCGCCACCGGTGACGACGCGCTTGCCATCGGACGCTGTGCAGAGGATGGCGCCGCCGTGCACGACCACATGGGAGATTTCGCCGGTGGCATCGGCGATTGCGACTTTTTCCTCGGCACACACGAAGGCAGCGCGCTCGCCGAGGAAATGCACGGCGGAGACGGGAGCACCGACCGCGACGGATTTCACGCGGTCGGTCAGGGATGCAATGGTGAGCTGTTCGGAAGACATGATTTCCGTCTCACGCAACAATGCAGCTTTCGAAACCTTCGCGGATCGTCTTTTCCGGCAACTCGCGGCCGATGAAGACGACGCGGCTTTCGCGCGGCTCGCCTTCCTTCCATTGCCGCTGATGATCGCCTTCCAGCATCATGTGCACGCCCTGGAACACATAACGATCGTCGTCGTCGGTGAAGGAGAGGATGCCTTTCGAGCGCAAAATCTTCTGGCCCTCGGTGGCAACGAGGTTTTGCAGCCACGGCATGAATTTGGTCGGGTCGAGCGGCTTGTCCGACCGCAGCGACAGCGATTGCATTTCCTCGTCGTGGTAGTGCTTCAATCCGCCATGGCTGTGGCTGTGATCGTTGTGATGATGGTCATGATCATGATGATGATCATGATCGTGGTGGTGATGATCGTCGCCGGCGTCGAGGAATTCCGGCTCGATCTCCAGAATGCGATCGAGATCGAACGCGCCGCGCTCCAGCACGTCGGATAGCGCGACCTTGCATCGCTCGGCGCGGTGCAGCTTTGCATATGGGTTGATGCCGCGAATTCGGGCCTCGACTTCGGCCAATTCCGGTTTGGAGACGAGGTCGGTTTTGTTCAGCACGATGACGTCGGCGAACGCGATCTGGTTCTTGGCTTCCGGCGCATCCTTGAGACGATCGCTCAGCCATTTGGCGTCGGCTACGGTGACGACCGCGTCGAGCCGCGCGTTCTTCTGCACGTCTTCGTCGACGAAGAAGGTCTGCGCCACCGGCGCTGGATCGGCCAGCCCCGTGGTCTCGACGATGATGGCGTCGAACTTGCCCTTGCGCTTCATCAAACCATCCATGATGCGGACGAGGTCGCCGCGCACAGTGCAGCAGATGCAGCCATTGTTCATCTCGAACACTTCCTCATCGGCGCCGATGATGAGGTCGTTGTCGATGCCGATCTCGCCGAATTCATTGACGATGACGGCGTACTTCTTGCCGTGGTTTTCCGACAGGATGCGGTTGAGCAGCGTGGTCTTGCCGGCGCCGAGATAACCCGTCAGCACGGTCACTGGAATTTTTTGGGACGAAAGTTCAGACATAATGGCTCCGGAGCGGAAATGGTTTTACGCACCGGCAGCAGGGAGGCCCCTGCCCTATGGGCTCAGCGCGCTGGTCAGGGCCTTTATATTGTGCCTGACCATCGCAATGTAAGTGGGAGAATCGCCCTTTTCGCCGGTCAAGCTGTCGGAATAGAGCGTTCCGCCGACCCTGGCGCCGGTCTCGGCCGATATCCGGCCCATCAGGCGGGGATCGCTGATATTTTCGAGAAAAACTGCCGGTATTTTGGTCGCCCTGATCTGGGTGATGATCTTTGCGACATCGCGGGCGCTGGCCTCGGATTCGGTCGATACGCCGACCGGCGCAATGAATTCGATGCCGTAGGCGGCGGCAAAATAACCGAACGCGCCGTGGGTCGAGATCACCTTGCGACGGCCTTCCGGAATTTTGGCGACCGTCTCGCGCACCTCGCGGTCCAATGCGTCGAGTTGCGCCAGATAGGCGCTGGCGTTGGACTTGAAGGTTTCGGCACTGGCGGAATCGGCGGCCACCAGCGCGTCGCGGATATTGGCCACGTAGATCTTGGCGTTGGCAACCGATTGCCAGGCATGAGGATCGGCTACCGAGCCGAGTTTGAGCGGCGTAATGCCGGTAGTCGCGGTTACGACGGTCGCCTTTCCGCCGGCGGATTTGACGAGCCGTGACAACCAGCCCTCGAACCCAAGACCATTGACGAACACAAGCCTTGCACCCGCAACCCGCTTGGCGTCCGACGGTGCCGGCACATAAACATGCGCATCGCCGTCGGGCCCGACCAGCGTCATGACCTCGACGCGATCGCCGCCGACCTGGCGGACGAAATCGCCGATGATTGAGAAGCTCGCAACGACGTTGAGGCGGTCCTCGGCGCGGGCCGGGCCGACGACCGCGAGCATGGCGAGAGCGATAAGCCAGTACCGGATCATGACTACGCCTCGAGATGACGGCCGGGAAACATCTGCCGGACCAAACCGCTGACAGGGCCGAACAACAGCGATGCGACATACAGCACCGCCGCGATCAGGATGACCGCGGGGCCTGAAGGAATTTTCGTCTGGAACGACAGCACCAGTCCGGCATAGCCCGAGACAATCGCGCTTGCGACCGCGATGCAGATCATGCCGGTGATGTCGCGCGACCAGAACCGGGCGATGCCGGCGGGCAGGATCATCAGGCCAACGCCGAGGAGCGTGCCGAGCGCGTGAAAGCCGTTGACCAGGTTGATGACGACCAGCGCCAGGAACGCCAGATGCGCGGGCGCGCCGGCGCGAGAGACGGTGCGCAGGAACACCGGATCGACGCATTCGATCACGAGGGGACGGTAGATCACCGCCATCACCAGGAGTGTAATCGTGGCGTTGAAGGCGATCACCAATAGCGTCTGGTCGTCCATCGCGAGGATGTTGCCGAACAGCACGTGCAGCAGGTCGATATTGGTGCCCTTGATGGAAACGATGGTGACGCCGAGCGCGAGCGACACCAGATAGAACGTTGCGAGCGAGGCGTCTTCCTTCAGCTCGGTGTTGCGCGCGACGAGGCCGGCGAGCAGCGCGACGGTAAAGCCCGCGATCAATCCGCCCGTCGTCATCGCGAACAGATTCAATCCCGAGACCAGGAAACCGATCGCAGCGCCCGGCAGGATCGCATGCGCCATGGCGTCGCCGACCAGGCTCATCCGCCGCAGCATCAGGAACACGCCGATCGGCGCGGCGCCGAGCGCAAGCGCAATCACGGCGGCGAGCGCGCGGCGCATGAACTCGAATTCGATGAAGGGCGCGAACAGCGCGTCGTACAGCATCAGGCCGCCCGTGATGGCATATCGGCGGCGCAAGCTGCGGCACTGTCGTCGAAGGCTTCGCACATCTTCATCGCCACGAGCAGATTTTCCGGTGTCAGCACTTCGGCGGTCGGCCCCCACGCAACCGGCCCGCGCGCCAACAGCAGGGTTTCCGGGAAGTGGCTTCGCACCATCTCCAGATCGTGCAGCGCCGCCAGCACGGTGCGCCCCTCGCCATGCCAGCGCCTGACCAGCGCGATCAGGTCCGCCGAGGTTTTGGCGTCGATGGCGTTAAACGGCTCATCCAAAACGATGAGGCGCGAATCCTGCAGCAGCACCCGCGCAAACAGCATGCGCTGCATCTGCCCGCCGGACAGCGTGCCGATCGCGCGGTTTTCGAAACCGTTGAGCCCGACCGCGGCGAGCGCCGCCAGGATCTTCTCGCGCGCGGCCTTGCCGATGCCGCCGAACGGGCCCGTCGAACGCCACAAGCCGCTGCCGACGAAATCGAACACCGAGATCGGAAAGCTGCGGTCGATGTCGACGCTCTGCGGCAGATAGGCGATGTCCCTGCTATCGAGACCGCCGAGACCAATCGCGCCGGACAGCGGCTTGAGGATGCCGGCCACCCCCCGGAACAGCGTCGACTTGCCGGCGCCGTTCGGCCCGATCACTGCCATCAGCGCGCCCGGCGCGACCTCGCCGTTGAGGTGATGCACCGCCGGATGCCGATCGTAGCCGAGGGTGACGTTTCGAAACTTTATCTGCGCGGTCATGCTCACCTCATCGCCACCAGGACAACGGCCCACAGAGCGACGCTGACGGCGAGCGCTGCGGCAAGGCGGGCTGACAGGGTCATCCGCAGGATCGACCAGGGCGCGGCCTGCGCCGGATGCGGCGTCGCCGGACCGTGGCTGTGGGCGTGAGCGTGATGCGCGTGGTCGTGGGAGTGAGGCATGGATCGACGTTATAATATAACATTACGGAAGTCCACGAGGCGAAGCGGCCGTAAACCGGTGTTCTAGGAAGCCCTCGCCCGTCGTCCCCAGCCAACGGTCGCGCGAATGCGCGCCCGAGGCTCTGGCGGGGGACCCAGTACGCTGCGGCTTCTCCCTTTAATTCACGGGGACGCAAATCGACGTCTTTAGCGCGATCTGCGGGCGGCATGCCGAACCCCGTGGATTACAATCCCTGTCGTGTCGGGCCGATAGAAAATCAGATAGGGATAGGGTCTTGCCACCGCCCTGCGGATGCCATTCTTGCTGGTAAGACGGCCGGAATTCGGGTGATCTGCGAGCAGTTCAATCACGGCCTGGAGTCGCCGCTTGACGTTGTCTGCACCCTGTGGCGAACGAGCATCAATGTAGTCGAGGATTTCGGCAAGCTGCCGGAGCGCCCGGCGTGTGTAGCGGACCTTCACAGCCCATGCTTCGCCCAGACGGCGCGGACCTCTTCATCGGTTGCGAACTCACCGCGTGCGGCTTCGGCCAGCGAAGCATCAAGATCGGCAGCTTCCTCGGGTGTGAGCTCATAAGGCGGCTGGTCCACGCCTGCGAGTTGCAGCAGAATTCGCGCGAGATCGTCCTGCGCCTCATCTGGCAAAGCGGAAACGGCCTTGACGGCCTGTTCGAGCAAGCGGGTCATGCTGCAACTATCAAGCGGGTCATGCTGCAACTATAATGAGTTCGGTTCCTCATTGAAAGCCTTGTGGCCGGCCTCGCCTGCCCTCACGGCTTGCCGATCATCATCGCGATGGCGGCCGCCAGAAACGGAAACGGCACTGACACCGCGGCACGAAACCAGACGAAGCGGGCCGGCATGAACGGGATTTCCCAGAGGATCATGCGCTGAAAGGCGAACAGCGCCCAGGCAACGACATAGGCGATCACCTGTGGCGTGCCGCCGCCGACTTTCAGCGCCACCGCGCCGATCGAAAAACCGACCACCGGGCCTCCGGGCGTCGCCGCCCCCGCAATCACCGCGGTCAGCACGCCGAGCCAGCCGCTGTCGGGGCCGAGCCAGCCGGTGATGACTTCCGGCGGGATGACGGCAGCGATATAGCCCGAGCCGATCACGCCGAGTGCAATGCGCGGCACGATGTTGATGAAGTCCATCGAGCCTTCGCGCACCGACGACACCAGCACGACGCGGCCGCGCCGCCAGGCCATGAAGCCGAGAATGGCGACCGAGCCCCACAGCGTGAAGTCGATGATCAGCGCAGACGCCGTCACGACGGCTCGCCCTTCGGGTACATCCGCACGAACACGAAGCGGCCGAGCCAGCCTGCCAGCACCGGGATCGGCAGCGAGATCACGATGCGCCACAGCGTGAAGTCGGTGCCGAGAATAGGCAGCTCCCAGGCGACCGCGCGGCCGTAACCGATCAGCGTCCAGCTCACGACCATGGCGATGGTGGCGCCGAAATCGGCGCCGACTGTCAGGAGCGCCGCGGCCACCGGATAGGCGGTGAACGGGCCGCCCGGCAGGATCGCTCCGAATGCCGTTCCGATCAAAAGTCCTTTCAGGCCCGATTCCGGCCCGAGCGAGCGTGAGACTTTGTCATGCGGCAGAATTTCCGCGATGAATCCGCCGAGCAGGCAGCCGGCCAGCACGCGCGGGATGATTTCGCCGAACAGCCAGAGGTCATGGGTGAGAATATTGAGCACGCCGTCGATGCCGTCGCGCCGCCACACCAGCGCAGCGCAGATCGCGACGAGCGCGCCGATCACGATCATCGACCAGCCGACCGGCTTGCGGGCACGCCGGGGTTTTGGCTCGGCGTCGTCGGCTGGCGCCGGGTCTGTTAGCGGAGTTTCTGACAAGGCCGTGCGTTGGCGGGTGAAGCTAGTCCATCCTGCTTAGTCCCGCGCGTGTGGCGAAGCAAACGGAAGCTCGCACGATACCCATGCGCTTCTCAGGGACGCCCATGCGAGGACGTCACGCAGCCCGTGATCGTATGGCGGTTGGTTCAGGTGAACTGCCGCACCAGTGCGAGACCGCCGAACAGCCCGGCAATCGAGAGCACGACGGAGCCAATCACGTAAAGTGCCGCGAGCCCAAGCTCGCCGCGCTCGTAGAGCAGCGCGGCATCGAGCGAATAGGCCGAGAACGTGGTGTAGCCGCCGAGGACGCCGGTCATCAAAAACAGCCGCCAGGGCTGCGAGGCTTCGCCCTTGAAGGCGAGATAACCCGCGATCAGCCCCATCGCGGTCGAGCCGGTGATGTTGATGATGAAGGTGCCCCAGGGAAAGGCGGTGCCGAGGCAGCGGGCGCAGATGAGATTGATGAGATGACGCAGCGTCGCGCCAAGGCCGCCGCCGAAAAAGACCAACAGATAGCTCATCGCAGCAATTTTTCCACGTCACAACATCCCGGCAGAGTGGTTGTGCCGCACGGGAGCCCTCCCCGCAAGGATTTGAAGGTACAGCGGTAGCCGCACTACCACCCCTTCGATGTCTACTCCGCTGTCATTCCGGGGCGGCGCGAAGCGGCGAACCCGGAATCTCGAGATTCCGGGATCGATGCTTTCGCATCGCCCCGGAATGACTGTGCCTTAGGCTCCGGCCTTGCCGAACAGCTCGTCGACGTAGTCCCAGTTGATCAGGTTATCGCAGAACGCCTTGAGATAGTCGGGACGGCGGTTGCGATAGTCGATGTAGTAGGAGTGCTCCCAGACGTCGCAGCCGAGAATCGGCGTCGCGCCGTAGACCAGCGGGCTCTCGCCGTTCGCGGTCTTGGAGATTTCGAGCTTGCCGTTCTTGACCGACAGCCAGCACCAGCCGGAGCCGAACTGGCCAACGCCGGCGGCGGCGAAATCGGCCTTGAACTTCTCGAGCCCGCCGAGGTCTTCGGTGATCTTCTTCTCCAGGCGGCCGGGCAGCTTGCTGCCGCCGCCATTCGGCTTCATCCAGTTCCAGAAATGCAGGTGGTTGTAATGCTGGCCGGCATTGTTGAACACGGCCGGATTCTTGCCGAACGAACCCTTGACGATCTCCTCCAGGGACTTGCCTTCGAATTCAGTCCCCTTGATCGCGTTGTTTCCGTTGGTCACGTAAGCCTGGTGATGCTTGTCGTGGTGGTATTCCAGCGTTTCCTTGGACATGTGGGGCGCAAGGGCGTCGTGGGAATAGGGGAGATTGGGCAGCGTGAAGGTCATGGGGTGATGTCCGAACTGATGGGAGAACGTGGTCTAACGGGAACCCTTATAGAAGGTTCCATTGCGCATAAACACCGCAATTTGGCAAGAACGGGAAGGCTTCCGGTAACGCCGCGTCCCGCGTCCAGCGTATGACGGGCATGGCAGCCGCGCATCGGCGCTGTATGGTGATGAAATGAGCATCGAAATCGACGTCCTGAACGGGGACTCCTCATGGCCGCGCGCCGAACCGCTGATGCAGGCGGTATGGCCGCGCGAGATTGTCGAAAAATTGTCCTGGGGTCACGTCAAATGGGCCCATGCCGATCTGCGCGTGCTGATCGACGCACCTGAGGACGCGGAGAGGTCGGGGCTGGCCTGCCATGTCGGCATCTATTTCCGCACCGCGACCTGGGACGGTCGCAAGGTCCAGATCGGCGGCATCGGCGGCGTCTCGACGCGGGAGGATTGCCGGGGACGCGGCTATGCCACGCTGGCGCTCAACGCCGCGATCAGGACACTGCGCGACCACGAAGCGGTGCGCTTTGCGATGTTGTTCTGCGAGCCGCACAATGAAGCATTCTATCAGGCGCGCGGCTGGCATGCGTTCAACGGCGAGGTCTATGCCGAGCAGCCTGAGGGAAGAATTCGCTTCGAGGCCATGGCGCCGTTCGTGTTCGATTTCACCCGCAAGCCGCGCGATGGAATAATCGACCTATGCGGCCTGCCATGGTGACCTCTGCGCGGGGTGCGGGTGGCTTGCACGCGGCCAGCCAGATAATATGTCGTCCATAATCTATTCGATTTGGATCACGGTGACGCATGACCATTGACGCCCCGCTCGACATGCGTCCCACCGCCGCCGTTCCGTCCGCCCCGGCCAACGGCCTGCTCACCTCGCCGATCCTGCCGACGCTGCTGACACTTGCGCTTCCCAACGCGATCGCCATGGTCGGCATGACGCTGGTTGCGGTCGCCGAGACCTCCTATATCGGCCGGCTCGGTACCGAGCCGCTCGCCGGGATCGCGCTGGTGTTTCCCTTCGTCATACTGACTCAGATGATGTCCGCGGGCGCGATGGGCGGCGGCGTTTCCTCCGCCATCAGCCGCGCGCTCGGCGCCGGCGACCGCGACCGTGCGGCGACATTGGCCCTGCATGCGGCGATGATCGGCGCCTGCGCCGGGCTGTTCTTCACGGTAACGATGCTGGCATTTGGCCGCGCGTTTTACGCGCTGCTCGGCGGCCGCGACGGCGTGCTCGAACAGGCCATGCAATATTCGAACGTGCTGTTCTCCGGTGCGATCGCGATCTGGCTGGTCAACACGCTGGCCTCCGTGGTGCGCGGCACCGGCGATATGCGGATTCCATCGATCACGCTGATCGGCATCGCGCTGGTGCAGATCGCCGGTGGCGGCGCGCTGGGCCTTGGGCTGTTCGGACTGCCCGGACTCGGCATGCGTGGCGTTGCCGCAGGCCAGCTCGCCGCTTTCACGCTTGGGGCTATCTTCCTCGTCTGGCACCTCGTCAGTGGCCGCAGCCGGCTGACGCTGAACTTCAACGGCTTCAAATTCCAGCGCGACATGTTCTTCGACATTCTCAGGGTCGGCGCAGTGTCCTGTCTTTCGCCGCTGCAAACCGTGCTGACGGTGTTGATCTTCACCAAAATCCTGGCCGGCTATGGTACCGAGACGCTGGCCGGTTATGGCATGGGCTCGCGGCTGGAATTCCTGTTGACGCCGATCGCCTTCGCATTCGGCGTCGCCTCGGTGCCGATGGTCGGCATGGCCATTGGTGCGGGCCTCGTGACGCGCGCACGGCAGGTGGCGTGGACCGCGGGCGCTGCGGCCGGCATCACCGTCGGCGCCATCGGACTGATTGTCGCGGCAAAGCCGTCGGTCTGGGTTTCGATGTTCACCGGCGATCCCGGCGTCACCGCCGCCGCCAATGCCTATTTCACCTGGGCAGGCCCGGCATTCGCGTTTTTCGGGATCGGCGTCAGTCTCTATTTCTCTTCGCAAGGTGCTGCGAAGGTGGGCGGTCCCGTGATGGCCGGCACCGCAAGGTTGCTGATCGTCGGGGGCGGCGGCTGGTGGCTGGCCTCCATGGGCGCGCCGGCATCGGCCTTGTTCGCACTGGTCGGCGCAGCGATGGTCGTTTATGGCCTCGGCACGGCGCTGTCGATCCGTCTGACCCGCTGGGGCAAATGATAACGGCAAGTTGCACTCAATCCGACGTTGCACAAATCTGATTTATTGCTATGCAGGCCTGCTTTTTCGTAAGGAATGATTCATGGCTTGCAGAACGGCTTTCATCATCGCGATCTCGGCGGCATTGCTGGCCGCACCATCCGCCTTCGCGCAAGGCGCCGAGCCGACCGGCGTCTGGCTGACCCAGGCGGGCGATGCCAAGGTGAAAATCAGCAAATGCGGCGGTGGAATTTGCGGCGTGATCGTCGCCCTGAAGGAGCCGATCGATCAGGCCACCGGCAAGCCTCAGGTAGATGACAAAAATCCGGACCCGGCCCTGAGGCGGCGGCCGATGATCGGCCTTCCCCTGTTCAGCGGCATGAGCCCCAGCGGTCCCAACAAATGGTCGGGCCAGATCTACAATGCCGATGACGGCGGCACCTACGCCAGCAGCGTCTCGGTAACAGGCGCAGACACGCTCAAGGTCGAAGGCTGCGTCGGCGCGCTCTGCGGCGGGGAGAACTGGACGCGCGTGGGCCGGTAGGGCGTGTACACCTCCGCATACGCATCGGAAGCCGGGGAAATCAACCCGGTGATCTCACGGTATTCTTGGGGTAGCTACGTTGGTCTTTGGATTGAAAGTGGGCGTTCAGCCCGTCTAATGTCTTCATAAGGCTCGTCGTCCTGCTTCCTTCGCTTGTATCTTGCATCGCTGAGCCAATATGATGGCAGCCGTAATGACCCAGCAGTGCGGAATGCGAGACTGATTTTCATATGCGGTTGAAGGCTGCGGTCGTCAGTACGGTGGTTTTAGCGGTGACGGCCTTATGGCTGCTCGTACTGCGAACCCGCTTTCCATATCTGGACCAGATCCCCGTATACGATGCCGATGTCACGACTTCCAGCGCCAGGATGTGGGCGCACAATTGGTGGGTCAACGGCCCGCTCAATATGTGGTTTGCGACCCCGTACTCGCCTTTGTCGGTGGAAACACCTACCCTGGCAGATGTGACGCTGTATCAATCGTGGCCGCCGGGCACGTTCGTACCGATTTATCTGCTCGCCGAGATATTGAAGATCGAACCAAGCGTGCCGCTGATCAACTGGTTCAACGTGGTGACCCATGGCATGATCGCCCTGGCGGTGGCGTTCACCGCCTTCAACATCGCCCGACTCAACAGATTGCACATTGTAGCTTGCGGATTCATCGCCGTAGGCGTCGCATTTCCGGTCTTGTATCCTCACGGGCTGGTTTATTTTTTCTCGCAAATCTACTGCGTTACGATTGCGATCCTGTTGTACGCGGCAGCGTTCATTTTACTCGAATCGTTTTCGTATGTCGTGGAATCGCCGCGTCAGCGGAACATCCTGTTCGCGATTCAGCTTCTCGTCATCTATTTAGCGTTTTTCGTCGACTGGCTGTCCTACACGCTTTTCGCGTCATGGCTGCTGATCCGCATGGCCGGCGCGCGCTTCGGCTTCGTAGAAGGCTTTTCACGACGGCAACTTGCGGGTCTGGCGCTGTTGCCGGCCAGCGCCTTCGGCATCTATCTGTTTTGGCGATTTTTCACGCCGGGTTCAATCGCCAGAACCCAGGGATTGGCAGCATCCCTCTACGAGCTTACCTGGAAGATCGCCTATCGGATGAACCTGACCGACGCTCATCCGATTACGAATTTCACTGCGACATTCATAGAAATGCATTCGGGTTGGTACTTTCCGCATGTTCTCCCGTTAATCGTTGGCGCCACATTGGTGACGGCGACCTTGCTTGCACTGTCGCTTCGTCTCGTGGTCGATCCGGTCGAGCGCCGCTCGATTTTCGCGACGGCTTCGCTGCTGGTTTTGGTGACGGTCCCGTTTTACGCACATATGCTCCTGCTCTATCAGCACACGGCCATTCATAGATGGGCCATCGCAAAAGTGATGTTTGCCTACGCCCTCATTCCGTTTGCACTGCTTCCCGTCAGCGCCGTCGTTTTCTTGCGGCTGTACCGACATCCCGGCGCAACAAAATTCCGCCTCCAAAGCCGCGCTGCGATGGTGGGCACATGGCTTGCGATCGGCAGTTGTTTTTGCGCGGCCGTTTCCGCACGGGCTTTCGGCGGCCCATCCTTGATAGGAAGAATCGACCCTGATCGCTACCATTTGTGGAACGACATCAGCCGGAACACCGAGTATCGCGACGTGGTCTTTTCTCCTGTCCTTCAGGCTGCTCCGATTGGTGTCGAAATTGGAGTAGCCAACAAGGTCGTCTTTCCCGCAAGAAACTTCGAGGATGTTGAACAAAGAACCGATCGCATTTGCGGCGCGTTCAATGTGGTTGTCGTATTGCCGCCGGGAGCGGACATCGGAGAATTCAGGTCGCGCGAACCTGCCCAGGTGATCGAAACCAGAAATATCCGGTTGCTCCGATTTGCGGACTACCCCGGCAAGAAAATCGGTTGTGATTGACGATTCGGTTGTGATTGACGAGCGGCTTCGCAGAACCTTCTCCCCCGAACGTTACGGGAAGCCGGTACCACTTCGCTCGAAAAGGCTGTGGGACCTGAGACTAGGCTGCCATCGCTTTCAGCGCTGACGCCGCCGAGGCGTAGCCGCCGCGGGCGCCGTCGATGAAGTGGACGTGATCGCTGCGCATCACCGAGGGCGCGAAGCAGGTCATCATCGCGGCGTCCTGCCGGTGCAGGCCGTAGCGCACGATCTTGGCTGAAGCCGCCTTCGCCAGGATCTCCGTCAGCGCCCGTTCGAGCTCGACCGTGCAATCGAGAATCATCCGCAAGCCGTCGTCATATTTGCGGAAGTCGGAATTCTCCACCACCTGCTCCACGTAATTCTTCGGCACGAAATTGCCGACCTTGATGCCGAACCGCATCACCACATAGGCCCAGAGCGTGACGGCGAGCACGACGGTGCGCCGCTTCAACAGCGGCCCGCCGCGCGCGGCGCGAGCCTCATATTCGACGCCGGCCGGCGGCCAGCGCAACGGAGGACCCTCGGGCGGCACCGGCCGGCCCGCATCCGGGCTCTGCTCGACCAGCTTGATGACGTCCTCGATCACCTTGCGAAAGGCGTGCGGATCGGCGCCTTTGGCCGGCACCACCAGCACCGACAGAATGAGCCCGCGGGAGGAAGGAATTTCCTCGAACCGGCACGATAGCCCGGACAGATCGGGCTGCGTTCCCGGCTTCGCCGGCGGGACGGCGAATTCGCCCCGCTTCATTGCGGCATCCGCCCATCCCAGCCCGCCGCCGGAAAACATCGCATAGGACAGATTGGACGACGGCCCAAAGCGGGCGACTTTGATATCGAGGCCCTGCGCGCGGATCTCCTTCACCGGCACCAGCGCCACTCGCATCATCAGATCGAGATCGGCGCTGACCCAGGCCGCGGTCGCCGCCAGCGCGTCGCGCGCGCGCGAAAGATCGGCCGGTGACACCGCAAAGCTCGCGCCATCGCCGCCGAACACGAACGGAAACTCGCGGCCATCAAGCGCATTGGTCACGGCCGCAATCACGGCGGCGCCGGCCATGTTGACCGCCTTGTAGCGCTGATTGGCGATCGCCCTGGTCGACTCGACGATGTCGGCGACACCGACGGTCCAGTCGTCCGGCAACGGCGTATACAGCGCCGGGTCCATCAGGCTGCCGAAGCCGCGAAAGACCGGGATCGCGCCATAGAAAATGTCGGTGCCATCAGACGTCGTCATGGCGATCTGCGCTACCCCGCGTTCGCACCTTTCCTAGCAGATACGGCCGGTTTTGGAATCCGGTTCAGGCGCGCGGCAGAATGTCCTACCCCTTTGCGATCCCCCGCAGCACCAACTGGTTGAGCCGGTTGGCAAACGCCGCCGGATCTTCCGGCAGTTCGCCGTCGAGGATCTGCGCCTGCTCCAACAGCAGGAATGACAGGTCCCTGGCTGCATCCTTGTCGCCGGCAATCGCCGCGACCAGGGGATGGCGCATGTTGATCTCGAGGATCGGCTTGGTGGTCGGCCCCTTGTTCTGCATCGCAAGCAGCCGCTCGAGCATCCGGTCCTGTGCGCCGCCGCCGGCGACGAGGCACGACGCGCTCGAGGTCAACCGCTGCGAGGCGCGCACGTCGGAGACGCGCTCGCCGAGCGCGTCCTTGATCAGCGCGATCGTCGTGGCTTCATCGACGCCACCTTCGTCTTTCCTGTCCTCGGCCTTGTCATCCAACAGCGGGATCAGTCCGAAATCGATATCGCCCTGGCTTAAGGATTTTAGCGGCTTGCCGCCGAAATCGAGCGACGCGGAGGTCCAGAACGCGTCGACCGGATCGGTCAGCAGCAGCACCTCGATGCCGCGGGCGGTTGCGGACTCCAGTTTCGGATTCGACTTCAGCCGTTCGACGCTCTCGCCGGTGAGATAGTAGATGTCGGTCTGGTTCGGCTTGAGATCCTCGACATATTGCTTGAGCGAACGCTCCTCGCCCTTTGTCGTGGTGAAGCGCGACAATGCGAGCAGCTTCTCGCGACGCTCAAAGTCCTCCCAGATACCTTCCTTGATCACAGGGCCGAACGCGTCCCAGATTTTTGCGAACGCTTCCGGCTCCTTTTCGCCGAGGCTTTCCAGCTCCGATATCACGCGGCCGGTAACGGCCTTTCGGATCTGCGTGAGCTGCGGATTGTTCTGCAGCATCTCGCGCGAGATGTTGAGCGGCAAATCTTCGCTGTCGATCACGCCGCGGATGAAGCGCAGATAGGCCGGCAAGAGATCGGCGTCGTCGGCGATGAAGACGCGGCGGACATAGAGCTTGACCTTGCCCTTGCGCGCCTGGTCGAACAGGTCGAACGGCTTTGTCGACGGCGCAAACAGCAGCACCGCATAGGACTGCCGGCCCTCGGCGCGATAATGCAGCGTCATTGCCGGCTCGTCGAACGCGCCGGCGACCTGCTGGTAGGACTGCTTGTAGTCTTCCGGCGAGAGTTCCGATTTCGACCGCTGCCATAGCGCGCTGGCCGAATTGATCTGGCGCGGCTCGCCCTCCTCCGGCACCAGTTCGATCGGAAACTGGATGTTGTCGGACCAGGCGCGGACGACACGTTCGATTTCGTAGGTCTCGAGATATTTGGATGCCTCTTTCTTCAGGTGCAGGACGATCTCGGTGCCGCGGGTGACGCGCGCGGCATCCTCGTCGCTGGCTTGAGCGATTTCAAATCCGCTGCCGCCGGAGGACGACCAGACGAAGACCTGATCGGAACCGGCGCGGCGGCTGGTAACGACGATGCGCTCGGCGACCATGAACGCCGCATAGAAGCCGACGCCGAACTGGCCGATCAGATTGGCGCCGTCCTTGGCCTCGGTCAGGCGCGAGAGAAACGACTTTGTGCCGGAGCGCGCGATGGTGCCGAGATTGTCGATCAGCTCCTGGCGGTCCATGCCGATGCCGCTGTCGACGACGCTAAGCGTATTGGCCTTCTTGTCCGGCGCGATACGGATCTTGGGCGGAGCGCCGTCGGCGATCAGCTCGGGCGCTGATATCGCCTCATAGCGCAGCTTGTCGCAGGCGTCAGATGCATTGGAAATCAGCTCGCGCAGGAAGATATCGGTCTCCGAATAGACCGAGTGCACCATCAGGTTCAGAAGCTCGGCAACCTCGGCCTGGAACGGCTGGGATTCGGGGGCAGTGGTGGTCGTCATACGGGGCTCGCAATGCAAACAGGGCAGGACGGGAAGCCCTGATATAACGATGCCATCTGGGGTGGCAAGATTTGCGACGACGCGCCAAAAGCCTGTTTGCCCCCTTACCGCTCGACGAAGGCGCGCTGGAACTGATCCAGAATCGGCTTGAAAAGGTAGCTGAGCATGGTCCGGCTGCCGGTCTGCATGAACACTTCCGCGGGCATGCCCGAGCTGAGCTGCAGCCCGGCGAGCCGGCGGCGCTCCTCTTCCGGCAGCATGATCCGGACCGTGAAATAGGACGTGCCGGTCTGCTGGTCGCGGGTGGTGTCGGGCGAGACGTACGACACCTGACCGATCAATTGCGGCGTCACCCGCTGGTTGAAGGCCGAAAAGCGGACGAAAGCCTGCTGGCCCTTGCGCACCTGATCGATATCGTTCGGCTGCAACCGCGCCTCGATTTGCAGATCGTCGGAATCCGGCACCACTTCCATGACGGTGTCGCCGCCGCGAATGACTCCGCCGATGGTGTGCACGGTAAGCTGATGAATCACGCCCGACGTCGGCGCGCGCATCTCGATGCGCTCGAGCACGTCGCGTGCCGCGATGCTTCGTTCGCTGAGTTCGGCCTCCTTGCCCTGCGCCTCGCCGAGCTCCTTGACCACCTCCGTCCGTACGTCCTGGTCGAGCCTGACCATCTGAAGCTTTGCCTCGTCGATCTTGTTTTTGGTCTCGGCGATCGTGGAGATTAGCTGGCCGCGCTCGCCTTCGATTCTCGCGCTCTCGCGCTGCAGGGTCGTGAGCCGCGCCAGCGGTACCAGACGCTTGTCGAAAAGGTCCTGAACGCCGGTGAGTTCGCCGGTGATCAGTTCCAGTTGCTTGGCCTTGGACGCAACCTGCGCGTCGAGGCCGACGATCTCGTCGCCAAGCTGCGTTACCTTGCTCTGCAACAGCTCCTTCTGGCTCTCGCGCGCCGTCACCCGCGCCCTGAACAGCGAAGCCTCGGAGGCCAGCAACGTTTTGACACCGGGATCGTCAAGCCGCGCCGACATCTCGGCCGGTATCGCCGGCCGGGGCAGACCGTCGCGCTCGGCGGTCAGCCTCGCGATCTTCGCCCGCATTTCATCGAGCTGCTTGCTCACCACCTGCAGGCTGGCTTGCGCCTGCGTCGAATCCAGCCGCAGCAACAGATCGCCGGCGTTGACCCGCATGCCGTTGTGGACCGGAATCTGCGCGACCACACCGCCGGTCGGATGCTGGATGGTCTTGACGTTGGACTGCACCACCAGATTGCCCGGCACCACGACCGCGCCCGACAGCGGCACGAATGCCATCCAGCCGCCTGCCAGCCCGCCGACGACAAGCAGCGCCCGCAAGCCCGTGCGCAATTCACGCTCGAAGGCGCGCGCCGCCCGCAGCACGATGCTCTCGCCCGGCGCGTCCGCTACATCAGCCGACCCGTCGCGGTTGGCAAGGAAGGCAGCCCCTGCGGTCAGCCCATTGCGGACGACCCGCGTCACGGAACGCTCGCGCGGCACGGCGCCCGCAGGGGCCGGCGGCGCCAATTGGGGCGCCTCGATGCGAGGCGGCTCCCGCCGGTCGTCGATCTGCAAAAGCTCCGGTCTCGACCTCGGCATGTTCATGAGCGACGGATCGTCCGGCGCGATGATTGGACCGCGCGCCTGCCGTTCGTTCGACCACGGATTGCCGCGCGCGCCGGCCGCCGGTGGCGGAGCCATGAATTGCGGCTCACGCGCGACGCGTCCGCCGCGCGGCGCCGGAGGTTCGGCATCGAGAACGTCGGACCGGGACCCAAAGGGGCCGAGCCAATCCAGCACCCGTCCCATCTTGCCCTTTTTCTTCGACCGCTTCGGCCGGGCGGGACGCGAACGCCGCGCGCCCGGACGTGGTTCGTCATTCGCCGGACGACGAAGCGGCGGCCGCTGGTCCGGCAGATTGTCGAGCTCGAACGCCTGCCGCAATCGCTGCAGTTCGAGGATCAGCGCCTGGCCTTGCGGCGCCACGATCTCGTCGTCCGCTCCGCCGATCCGGCGTCGCACCACTCTTTCATCAGTGTGTCCGTGATCGAAATTCTTCATGATGAAACACTCTCGGCAAGCGAAGCGCGCTGATCTGCCTTTGCCTGCGGTGGGCCTGGCGGCGATCCCGGCGCCCCCTTGCCGTTGGCGTTGCGGACGCGCGCGAAGACTTCTTCGCGCGGGCCGAACGCGATCGCCTTGCCCTCATAGAGCACCATCGTCATATCAAGCGCGGAAAGCGCGCTCGGGCGGTGCGAGATGACGACGACGATGGATTTGTTCTGGCGCATGATGGCGATGGCGCGGGTCAAGGCGTTCTCACCGTCGGCATCCAGATTGGCGTTGGGCTCGTCGAGAACAATCAGAAACGGATCGCCGAATACCGCCCGCGCCAGCCCAACGCGCTGCTTCTGTCCAGCCGACAGCGAGATGCCGCCCGCCCCTATTCGCGTCGCATAACCTTCCGGCAGGCGCAGGATGATGTCATGGACGCCGGCGATCTGGGCAGCTTTTAGGATGGCGTCGGAAGTTGCGTGTTCGTCGAAACGGCAGATGTTCTCCGCCACAGTGCCGTCAAACAAGCCGACGTCCTGCGGCAGATAGCCGACGTGCCGGCCGAGATCCTCGTTGCGCCATTGATCGAGGGAGGCGCCGTCAAGCCGCACCGCGCCGCGATGCGCCGGCCAGATTCCAACCAGCGCCTTGGAAAGCGAAGTCTTGCCCGACGCGCTGGCGCCGAGCAGCGCCAGCCCCGCACCGGCCTTGAGCGAAAACGTAACGCCAGACACGATCGGCATGTCGAAGCCGGGCGCCGCCACCGCGAGATTCTGCACGGACAATTCGCGGCAGGGGCGCGGCAGCATGACCGGCGGCGCCGGAGGCGGCGCGGTCGCCTTGCAGATGTCGCGCAGACGGGCGAGGCCCTGGCGGGCGGCGGCCAGTTGCTTCCAGGTGCCGAGCGCGATTTCAACCGGGGCGAGCGCGCGCCCCATCAGGATCGACGACGCGATCATGACGCCGCCCGACGCCTTGTCGACCACGACGAGATAGGCGCCGATACCGAGCATTCCCGATTGCAGAATGTAGCGCAGCACCTTCGCGGCCGAGCCGAGATTGGCATAGACGTCGGTGGCGCGGATGTTTTCCTGCAGGTAGCGCTCATTCGCCTGCGACCAGCGCGCCGTCAACCGATCCGTCATGCCGAGCGCGCGGACGATTTCCGCGTTGCGCTGCGTCGCATCCGCCAGCACCTGGCGCTGCGCGTTCATGTCCATCGCCGCCTTGGCCGAATTGCGCGAGATCCGCTCGGTCAGCAAGGTCATCGCAATGATCGCCGCAGTACCCAGCAACGCCGTGAAGCCGATGGCGGGGTGAAACAGAAACAGCCCGATCAGAAAGACCGGGATCCACGGCATGTCCAGGAATGCGGTCGGCCCCATGCCCGACATGAAGGTGCGCACCTGGTCGAGATCGCGCAGCGGCTGCTGCATCAGGACCGGCTTGACGCCGCGCAGCGGCAAGGTGGCGAGCGCCGAATGGATCGAGCCTTGCAGGCCGGCATCGAACAGCGTAGCGACCCGGCACAGCATCCGCGACCGCATCGCGTCGAAATATCCCTGCACCAGGTAGGCGAACAGCACCATCAGGGACAGGCCGAACAGGGTCGCGAGGTTACGGCTCGGAATTACCCGATCGTACACCTGCAGCATATAGAGTGAGCCCGACAGCATCAGGATGTTGATGACGCCGCTGAATACGGCGACGCCGATCATGCGGCGCGCACTGGCGCGCAGCGCATTCGTGACGGGATCGTCAGCGGCCAGCGTCGAACGCAGGCCCGACACTGCGCGGGGCGCCGACGCTGCCCGCGCTCGGCCCTGCGTCTGACCGTCAGCGATACTCATTGAACTGCCCTTTGACCCGCTTGATCGGGTCTCCCTGCAGGTCTCCTTGACGCGCGATGCGGACCATTTTTCGGCAAGAATGCGACGAATGCCGATTGTTCAAGTTCGCCCTTGGGTCGAACGGTGGCAAACGCTCGGTTGTTGCCGAAACGGCGTGCACAACTCCGGCTAAGATGCCGGCACCGAAGACGCGGTGCGTCAGACAAGGGCCGCGACGCCCTTCTCGCGTGCGCTTCATTCGCCGTTTTCCCGCACGGCGTGCGTCATGGATTCGTCCGTCTATCACCTTGCTTCGGCGCTCATTGGTCGCTGTGTCGGCCGAATGACGCCATGAAGCTAAATGATCCTTCACCATGCGCGACGTCCCGCCCCCTGGCGGATGGCCGTGCCTATGCACCAATGGATTCGACTGGACAACAGGGGACGAACAATGGCTCGCTTGGCTCACGGGGATCAGCCCGACGCTGATCTCGATCTCCCGATCGATGAAGTCGCCAGCCCGCCAGTCGCTCCGGCTTCCCCGTCCACGACACCGCTCGAAGAACCGCCGCCGGCCAGCCAAACGACGTCACGGCCTGTCGGTTCGAATTTCTCCGACCTCGGCTCAACCTTCAACAGCATGGCGCGGACGCCGGTGGATGCCCCGCAGCAGAACGCACTCGGCGACGGCGCCCAAGCAGCCGGCAGCATTGCAAATCACACCAACGATCTCACCGCGGTGCAGACCAATCTGCTGGCCGAGCTCAATGCAGGCCAGTTTTCCGGCGCCGCGCTCGGCCATGTTCAGGCGATGCTGTCCGACATCACCAGCGCCATTTCGGCGGCCAACGCCTCGGTGAGCGCGGCAAGCTCGTTCGGCAACGCCGCCGGCGCAGAACAGGCGCTTCGCGCCAACCAACTCAGCGTCATCAATGCTGTCAGTACCGATCCCGTGCTGGCTAATCCGGCGCCGCCCGCGCCGCTGCCCACCGGCACCACCGCCACCGCGCCTCACAATCTCGCGGAGATCGGCGCGATCTTCGACGACGTCGCCAGCCAGATTCTCGGCGGGGTCAATGACGGTAACCGGGCGCAGATCACCGATGACATCAATGCTGTGATATCGGACATGCAGGCGCTGATGACCGCCAACCCGGAGATGTTCGACGGCCTGACCGGCGTCCATGCCGATGAGATCGTGCAGCAACTCCAACTCGAGCTCGTCTATATCAACGACCCCGAGATAAGCCCCACGGCGGCACAGGCCAGCGTCGACAACATCCTCGACATCCTCGACATCATCCAGAGCGATGCCAATCTGGCTGATATGGCGACGCAAGACGGCATCGGCGGCTTGTCGCCGCTTCCGGATGCCACCTCGCCGGCTCCGAAATATCTCGACAATGATGTGCAGACGGCGTTCGTGGCCAATTTCATTGCGCAGTCCAATTCGCTTGGAAAGCAAGCCGTCGACCTCGTGGGAAGCCAAGACAGCGAGGCGATCGCCGCTCTGATCGGCGATCTCAGGGCATTCGAGAACAGCGTCACCGATTTCGACGCGGACCTGGGCGGCATCCTCGGTGCCGAGATTGCCGCGATGATCAAGGGATTGCAGACCGGCAACGCGACGCTGGTCGTCGCTGCCGCGGATCAGATGCACGGCAATGCGGCCGATGCCGGCGGCAACAATATCCCAGTTACCGGCGGCACTTACAATCCGGACGGCCTGACGATCGCCGAGGCGCTGGGGATGCCGGCCGCGGAGACGCCGGTCGCCGAAACGCCGGCGGCGCTGGCCGCGGCGGCTAGCCCGGACGTACAACAAGTCGCAGCCCCCGCCATCAGCGGCGAGCCGGCAATGGTTGCGACTGCCGACGTGGAGACCGGTGGGCGTGGACCAAGCCAATTCGGGCATGCCCGAATTCGCACATCATTTGCATCACATGTGGGGATAGCGGCGCGCGGCGCGGCCTCCGGCGTCGCGGATGCTCTCGCGGCGCTGGAGGTCAATGCATCAGATCAAGAAGCGCGTTCGCCGATCCGGCTCACGCGGCGGGGCGCACAGAAGACCTGTTCATCGGCCTGCGCCCGCAAACGATCTAGACGATGACCTCAACAACGGCTTTGGGATCATCATTGGTACGACGGCGACATCGGCGGTTGGGGAAACAACGCCAACAGTTGCTGTTCGGTAAGTGAAGTAGCGGGGCGTATGTGTGAGGCAGCGTAAGACGGACTATGGGACCATCATTCTACACTGGACGTTCGTGGCTGCATTCGCCGTTGCGCTCGTCACCGGCTTACGCATTGCGACGGAAACGCCCGACCGGACCTGGATCAACTGGTTCGACGCCGTGCTGCCGCGCGACAGCGTTTGGATCGCCCATATGCAGGCGGCGGTCGTCCTGGTCGCCGTGGCGATCGGCTACGTCGTCTACATGCTGCGCTCCGGCCTCGGACGCCGCGTCCAGCTCGACAAGGTTCGCCTGCGCGGATTGTTCGGCCGCGGACAGGCCAGGTTGAGCGCCGTGATCGCTCTGATGTACTGGATTTTCTTCGTCACGATGTTCGGTTTGCTGGTCAGCGGCGGCGCGCTCTATTTCGGCTTCTACTCCGGCTACGACGTGGCGATGCTGCATTGGATGGGGACCTGGGTGATCCTCGCCTTTGTCGCCCTTCATGTCCTCACCCAATACAAAAGCGGCGGCATCTCGCAACTGCTGCGCATCTTTCGTCCAGCTCCACTGCCGGCGCCGCCGCCGCGGCTCGATGCCGTCGAGCTCTTGGGACTGCTGGCCGAGCGATCGGCGCGCCCGCCGGAATCCGAAGACCCACCGCCCGAGGTTGCATCGCATCCACTGCAGCCCGGCGCAGAGGCGCGCCGCGATCGGACGCGTGAGCCGGATCCGGCGCCGCGATCCCATGCCGGGCCTTCGAGATCGCGAAACCCGACCCTGCAAGCCAATCCGTTCCTCGTGGCGGCCGCCGCTGCGATCACCGGCGCTTCGCTCCTCGTGGCTACCGATCGGCTGGCGGTGGACGGTGTTCAGATCCGCCGCATCAATCCCGCCGACGCGCCGGTCCTCGACGGCGACACGTCCGATCGGGCCTGGCGCGGCGTCAAGCCGTTCTCGCTATTGACCGGAGAAGGCGGAAATTTCGACGGCAAGGGCGAAACCAGAATCGAAATTCGCGCGGTGCATGACGGCACCTATGCCTATTTCCTCTTCACCTGGGAAGATTCGACGCGCTCGCTAAAGCACCTGCCGCTCGTCAAGCAGGCCGATGGATGGCACCTGCTTCATTCCGGCTTTCAGCTTGGCGACGAGCATCAGTACAACGAAGACAAGTTTTCGGTGCTGCTGACCACGTCGGATGTCACGCTCGCGGGCGGGCGAACCTTTCATCCCGGGCCGCAGCCGGTCGCCGGCGCGCCGGCCACCATGAGCGGCCGCGGACTGCATTACACGGCATCCGGCTATGCCGACGTCTGGCAGTGGAAGGCCACGAGCGGCGCGACCGGATGGATGGACGATACCCATTTCGGGCCGCCGCTCGATCCGACCCCGATGCAGGCGGCAAACGTCGTTCCGTACAAGGGCGGCTTCGCGCCTGACCCCGGCACGGCAAACTACCGGGACAATTTCACCGTCGAGGCCGACACGTCAGGCGGTCCGCGCCGCAGCCGGCTGATCGCTCCGCTGCGCCTGCCCAAAGCCGTCGCCGACACGACGAACGCGATGGGCGATATCGACCTCGATCCCAATCACGGCGAAAGCGACGGCGCGCGCTGGTTCATGACTGAGCAGGATTCCCTGCCGTATTCGACCAACGTCGACGCCCGCATCCCAACAGGGACCGTGATCCCGGGCGTCATCCTGGGCGGCGAATTTTCAGGCGACCGCGCCGACATCAGAAGCGCAGCCCGCTGGGCTTCCGGCCACTGGGCGCTCGAGGTGAAGCGTCGGCTCGACACCACAAGCCAGTTCGACGTGCCGATCAAGACCGGCATCTTCATGCGGGTTGCCGCTTTCGACCACAGCCAGATCAGACATACACGGCACGTCCGTCCTATTCGTATCGAGGTGGAATAAATGTCAAGGATTTGCAAAGTCACTGTTAACAACGAGCCGTATTTGGCCAATCGCGGCGAGCTTCTGCTCGACTGGGCGTTGATGAACGGGGTCGATCTTCCGCATGATTGCCGTTCCGGAATTTGCGGCGCCTGCCGCGTGCGGCTCGTCGACGGCCAGGTATTCGGCGGCCATAGCCGGGGCGACGACATGATCCATGCCTGCCAGGCCCGAATCGTCTCCGATCTCGAAATTGCGATCGAGGCAGCTCCCGAGCCGGTGGCGCTGTCGGCGGAAGTGGCGCAGACCGTTCAGCTCGCGCCTGATGTGGTGGGTGTCGACATCGAGCTGCCGAAGCCGCTCGACTATCTTCCCGGCCAGTACTGCAAGCTGCAGTTTCAGGGATTCCCGGCAAGGTCCTACAGCCCGACCTATCCGCTGGAAGGCCGGCCCCACGATCGCATCCTGCACTTTCACATCCGAAAGGTCGCGGACGGCCTGGTATCCTCGGCACTCGGCCATGACATCCGCCCCGGCCATCGCGTCAAGTTGACGGGGCCGTACGGCCGCGCCTTCTTCAGGCAAGGCCATGCCGGGCGCATCGTTCTCGTCGCCAGCGGCACCGGTTTCGCTCCGATGTGGTCGGTCGCGGTCGCTGCGATCATGGAGCAGCCGCAGCGCGAAATGGTCTTCGTGGTGGTGGCAAGGAGCATCCGTTCGCTCTACATGCACGCGGCGCTGTGCCGGCTGGCGTTGTTTCCCAACGTCACGCTGATTCCGATGGTATCGGAGCCGCAAAATATCTCGCACGCCGTTCGCAGCGGTCGGCCAACCGATCATTTGCCAAAACTCACGCCCGATGACGTGGTCTACACCGCGGGCGCGCCGGCGATGACCGATGCGGTGGCGCGGATTGCGAAGGCTGCGGGCGCCCGATGCTACACCGATCCCTTTGTGCAGGAGCCGCGGACGGTGGAGCAGGCAGGCCTGATGTCGCGCCTCACCGGCTGGCTCAACGAGCCCAAGAGCGGCCCCATCCCGCCGCAGCCGGCGCGAGAGGAAAGTGCCGACCGCCGTTCGGCCGGGGCAGCCAGAGCGTTCCGCTAGAGCCGTCCGATATCGCCGCGAGATATCGCCGGGCGGGAGCGGGCACCCGTCGGATGATCACCTCATCCCGCGATCGGCCTAATTCGGCGCTCGTCTATAGACAAAAAAGACAAATAGCACGAAGGGAATTGCAAGGCTTATCCATGAGGCCGCATCCCAGACATTATCGCCGATAAGCGCGGCAATCAGTCCAACAATGCTCAAGATGCCGACGGCAAGAGGCGCGGCAAATATCTGACGCAGTGTCTGATGCGGACGTCTCATGGCGATCGTTACGACGTAGCAACCGAAGCGTCGATGGCCGACGGCCGCGCAATTGCACGCTCAACGCTCACGCCGGATTTCCGCCTGCGCATCCAAAGATAGACGCCCGTAACCAGGACCACGATCGTAAGGATATCGAGGACGGCCCACAGCACTTTCAGCGGCATTCCTCCATAATCACCGAAATGCAGGGGTTGCGAAATAAACAGTGTGGAGACGTACCACGGCATGTCGCGAGTGTCAGTCAATTGGCCCGTCTCGGCGTCAATAAGCGCTGGCTTCAGAAGCCTCGACGTGACCGGCGTATTGCCACGCAAGAAGACCGCATAGTGGCTCTTGCTGCTGAAGATTGTGCCCGGAAACGCCACGAAGCTCGGCTGCATACCGGGAACTGCCTTGGCGGCAACATCCACGGCGGAGTGAAGCGACGCCAAGCGCGCAGGCGGCGCCCGATCGCGGTACTGCGCGGTCATCTCAGCAAGCTGACCGAACTGCCATAGCTTGACCACCAGATCGGCCCAGGTGTTGATCACGCCGGTAAAACCCACCACGAGCGTCCACATCACCAGCAAAATGCCGGCCAGGTTGTGCAAGTCCAGCCATCGGACAATCCGCGTGCGCTTGCTGCGGTAGGTCCCAAAATTCAACTTCCTCATCGAGGGCGCATAAACGACAATCCCGGAGATGATGGCTATGCAGAACAGTATCCCCATCAAGCCAAGAAAGAGCTTTCCCGCGAGGCCCACGAACATGTCCGTGTGCAGCTTCAGCATGATATAGGTGAAGCGGCCAGTGACGTCGGGAGCGTCCAGGAATGCCGCCGTATGCGCATCCATGCGGACGAAGCGATTCTGACTGGGGTCGGACGTAATCGACTTGCCGACGCTCACGAACATCGCGTTGGGATCGTCACGATCCCAGACAAGGAAGTGCGGCACCTCGCCCGGCGTGTGCTTGAGCGCATTGGCGAGCAACTGATCCAGGTTGGCCGACGGTGTTCCTGCCGGCACTTCGGCAGGCTTGACCTGGCTGTGCAGCAGGTCGTCGATCTCTTCATGGAAGATCAGCGGCAGGCCGGTGATGCACAGCATCAGCATGAAGAGCGTGCAGATCAGGCTCGTCCATTTGTGGACGAGTCCCCATCGCCGTAAAGATCTTGTCGCTGCCGTCAATTGAACGTCCCTAGTTCCAGGTATATTTCAGCGTGCCGAGGACCGTACGCGCATTGCCGAGACCGCAATAGGGCAGACCGGTCAAACAGGATGCCACGTAGAAGTGGTTGGTCAGGTTCGTCACGTTAATCTGCGCCTTCCATCCCTTCCAGTCCGGCCGCGCATAGGCGAAGTCATAGCTGACGGCCGCGTCGAGCAGAGCATAGGACGGAATGACGAAGGTATTGAAGTTGTCGCCGTAGGTTTCGCCGACATAGCGAACGCCGGCACCGAGCCCAAGTCCGGCGAGCGGGCCGTCGTACCAGGTATACTTGCCCCAGACAGCGCCCTGATCCCGAGCCGTGCTCATCATGTATTTGCCGGCATAGCCCGCGATGCTTGAGGTCACGCGCGGATCGAGATGGCTGTACCCCGCCACGATCTCCAGCTCGCGGGTGAGGTTGCCCTTGAGTTCGAGCTCAAAGCCGCGCACCCGCACCGCGTCCGTCTGCACGTTGAAGAAGAAATTGGCCGGATCCTGGGTCAGCACATCCTTTTGACGGATGTCGAAGAGCGCCGCCGTGATCATGAAGTTCGATCCGTTGGGCTTGAACTTGACGCCGACTTCGGCGCCCTCACCCGTCGTGGGCTTGAACGACTGGCCGGCGCTATCGGCCCCGAGGTTCGGCGTGAACGACGTCGAGTAGCTGACATAGGGCGACAAGCCGACGTCGAACAAATAATTGAGGCCAACCCGGCCGGTCTGCGCCGAGTCGTCACGCGCATAAGTACCGGGCGGCGGATAGACCGACCTGCTGGTGAAATCGGTACTTGCCCAGTCCTGTCGACCGCTCACGGTCAACGTCCACCGGTCCAGCTTGATCTGATCCTGCAGATAAACGCCGGCCTGCGACAGCCTGTCATCACGAAGGATGAACGGGGCCAGGGATGCGAAGCTCGGAATTGCTGCATTATAGACCGGACTGTAAGCGTCAATCGGCGCGATACCGGCTGACCGATAGTCCGTGTTGGCCCATAGATTGAAATAATCGACGCCGACGAGAACCTTGTGGGTGAGCGGCCCCGTCATGAAGTCAGCCTGCAACTGATTGTCGAGTGCGACGTTGGCAGCGCGCGCCTTCACATAGTTGTAGGTGCGGGCAACAAGACGATCCGTCACCATACCCTCGGTGCGGACGGAAGCCAGATCGTTGCCGACGTCGGTGTAGCGGAAATTTTGCCGGAACTGGAGGTTGTTGTCGAACCGGTGCTCAAACGCGTAGCCGACCGCGAACTGCTCGAGATTATAGCCGTCAGCGCCGGGAACGCCGAGATAGCGGCTGTAAGGAATACGTCCGTTTGGATTGGGCAGGAAGGAGACCTCTCCGGGAACATATTGCTGATAGCCTTTGTTCTCAACGTTCTGATACTGCGAAAGAATAGTGAAGCTCGTATCGAGCGTCGGACGCCAGGTGAAGCTGGGTGCGATGAAGAGCTTGTTGTCCTGGACGAAGTCGGTCTGGCTGTTGCTGTCGCGACCAAGGCCGACGATGCGATAGAGGAACTCGCCATTCTTGTCGATCGGGCCGCCGATGTCGAACGCGCCCTGGAAGCGTTCGAAAGATCCGAACGAACCCACAATCTCGTATTGCGGTGTCGAGGTCGGCCGCTTGCTCACCATGTTGATCAGACCGCCCGGGTCGGACTGACCGTACAGACCTGACGAGGGTCCCTTCAGGACCTCCAATCGTTCCAGGCCGTAAGTTTCAATTCGCGGGATGGCGAACGTCGTATTGTCAGCCGGCAACCGCAAGCCATCCAGGTAGCGTGGAGCATCGAAGCCCCTCAGCTTGAAGGAATCGAAGAAGGCGTTTGCGCCAAAGCTTTGCACCGTGACGCCGGGTGTATAGCGCAGCGCTTCGGTGATGTTCTGGGCGCCCTGGTCCTGTATCTGATCCTTCGTCACCACCGAGATCGACTGTGGCGTCGTCAGAATCGGCGTATCGGTCTTGGTACCGGTCGCACTTTGGCTGGCAAGATAACCAACCACGGGTCCGTTGGCGCGTTCACCAGCCGCGCCGCGAGCACCGGATTCCACGTTCTGCTGCCGCGCCGGCGCAACGACCCGCCGCGTCGCGCCCTGCGAGCGCGCAGCTCTTCTTGAAGGTTGCGTTGGACGAGCTGCTTGCGGCGTCGGTGCATCGACCGTGACAGGCGGCAAACTAGACTGAGCCGAACTCGTGTCGCCAAGTACCAGGCAAAGCGCCATCATGCTTCCCGCGCCGAGCCAAGTCGCCTTGGTCACGTATTTTACCGACATCGCACACCCCATCATCGAGCCCCATCGATTTCATGCGGTCATTAGCAATGTCGTGCGTCCTATAAAGACGTCGCTCGTTAGAACGTCTACAAGGTCGCCGCTTTGATCTTCAGCTGTTGCGCGAAAGCCACTCGACGAGTCGTACTGCGTTGAAACGCCGTGCGACCAAACTTGAATCGCTCTAATTTAGAGTTATTCAGTTTTGTGAGTTCGTGCGACGCGACAAACGTTATCGTCGTGCGAAATATCCGGTCACGAAACAAGTGTACGAACCGCGCCTGGACACGGCGAACGACTTCGCTGAGAGGAGAAGGACTCGAACAGCTATTATTGGCAGTATGTGCATTTCGCGCTGGCAACCGCGTGAACTGGCGAACTTACAAAAGCTGCTGCACGTGCCGTATCAGCCGATTGATTATCCTTCCGAGATCGCTGCGATATACCGCCGAACGGACATTTCGAACGCCGCCTTTGCATTGTCGGCGATGTTGCGGCCCCACCATGCACCGTAGATGCGATCGAATGCCAGCGGCTCGACCGCACGTGCGATCCGGCGCACGGCTGCGGCATTGAGCGGGATGTAATTCGGATAGCTGTACATGAAGCTGAGAGAGCGGCGGTCCATCGCCACCATCGCGACATCGCCGGTGAGCAATGCACCACGGCCCTCCGCGCCGGCGCGCCAATGCAGAACCGTGCCGCCGGCAAAATGTCCGCCGGTCCGCACCAGCAGGATATCGTCCGAGAGCCGGTGGCTGTCGCCGGTCCATGGCACGATTGACCGATGCGGCCGCGTGACGAAAGCGCGGTCGTCGCCATGCAGATAGACCGGCACGCCGCCGAACGCTTCGCTCCAGTCGGCGACCGCGCCATAGTAATGCGGGTGCGAAACGGCAATCGCCTTCAAGCCACCGAGCGAACGGACGTAGTCGATCGCCTCGGGCGTGGCTAACGGCACGCAATCCCACATCACGCAGCCATCCGTTTTGCGCACGAGCAGCGCGCGCTGACCGATCGCAAAACTCGGCTTGAGTCCGATGCCGGGAATGCCGAGATCGTCACGCCAGACGAGGTTGTGATGTTGTGCCAATTCCTCGCGCGTGAGCCACGACTGTCCCTTCCAGTTCACATATTGCCGCTCGTCCTCGCAGACCGGGCACGCGGCCGGTGGCGCAGCACTTTCGGGAAACTGGGCGCCACATTGTTCGCAGGTCCATAGCGGCATCGGCATCACTCCTGTCGGAAGGAGTGATAACGCAAAATGGGAAGGCCGGCCAATGCGAGGCGCGGATCAACACTTAGTAACCGATCGCCGCCCCATCGCTGCGCGGGTCCGAACCGCCGCTCAGCATGCCGTTCCGCCGGTCGATGACAATGCCGTGCGCATGGCCTGCCATTTCGTTCCAGGGGTCCCAGCGGTTGATGGTGTGACCGCGCTGTGCGAGCGCATCGATCGCATCTGTGGGGAACCGTCCCTCGATATGCAGCGTGTCGCGCACCTCGCCGAGCGCGAACCGGCCGGACAGGAACCGCGGCGCCTCGATCGCTTCCTGGATATCGAGCCCGAAATCGACCATAGCGGAATAAAGCTGGAGCTGGATTTGCGGCTGGCCATCCGCGCCCATGCAGCCGAGCACGCTCCAGAGCTTGCCGTCGCGTTTGGCCATCGAGGCGATCAGCGTATGCAGCGGGATCTTGCCGGGCTCGAGGCGATTGGGATGATTGCGATCGAGCGAGAAATACGCGCCGCGATTTTGCAGGATGACGCCGGTGTTTCCCGCGACCCTGCAAGAGCCGAATGCGCCATACAGGCTTTGAATCAGCGACGCTGCGTTGCCGTCGCGGTCGACAGCGGCGACATAGACCGTGTCGCCGGCGAGGCTGCCGAAAGACGGGACCATGTCCCATTTCAATGCCGACCTCCCGTCGATCAGCCGGCCGCGCAGGCGCGCGTATTCCTTCGATATCAGTCGCTCGACCGGCACCTCGGCAAAGGAGGGATCGGCGAGCATCTGATCGCGGTCGTGATAGGCAATCTGCTTGGCCTGAACCATAAGATGCAGATGGTCAGGCCCCAGGAAATCCTTTCGGTGCAGTTCGTGCGGCTCGAGGAGGTTGAGCATTTCGAGCACGGTAAAGCCCTGCGTCGGCGGCGGCGTGTTGAAGATGGTGACGTCGCGGTAGCGGCCAGCAAGCGGCTCGCCCCAGATGGCCTTTTGCCGGCCGAAATCGGCCAGCCGAAACAGGCCGCCCTTCTCTTCCGAAACGCGCGCCATCTCCGCAGCGACATCCCCTTGATAAAAGCCCGACCATCCGCCATCCGCGATCGACTGAAGCGTGCGGGCAAGGTTTGTATTGGTCAGCTTCGTCCCCGGCCGCGCCGCCGCACCTTGCAGAAAGAACAGCGCGGCGGCCTCGCGATCCCCAAGCAGATCATCGCGCATCATCTCGATAAAGCTGGCGAGGCGGCCGGTGACCGGAAAGCCATCACGGGCATAGCCGATGGCGCTCTCGAGCACGCGCCGCAGAGGCAATCGCCCATGGACATCGTGCGCCTCGATCCAGCTCGCCACGGCGCCCGGCACCGTGAGCGTCGCCGGCACGATTCCCCGCAGCGGGATTTCCTTCAACCCTCGCTGCTCGATCGACGAAAGCGTAGCCGCGGCTGCCGCCTTGCCGCCGCCATTGAGGTAGCGGATCTCGCCGCTGGCGCCGTCGTGAATGAGCCAGAACGCGTCCCCGCCGAGACCGGTCATGTGCGGATAGACGACGGCCAGCACCGCGCTGGTCGCGATCGCGGCATCGATAGCAGAGCCGCCGGCGCGAAGCATGTCGATGCCTGCCGCGGAAGCCAGCGAATGCGGCGACGTCACCATGCCGTTTGACGCCAGCGTCACCGGCCGGCCGGTACGAATGTCCAATTCGGGCCCCTGGAATATGCCGAGCCGTCAGGCCCGGATTCGCCTGATCATGTACCTGCGATTCATGGTCAGGTCTCCTTGCTTGATGAAAGAAACAGCAAACCTGCGGATCGTCAGCCGCAGCACGAATCCTTGTCACGGTTGTCCCGGCTCGCAGCATTCCGGTTGGGCGGCAGGTCCATCGCCGGGTTCTCCGCAAAGAAGCCGTTCGGCTTCAGCGTAAAGCCGACATACTCGACCGGCATCACCGGAAAATCCTCGGGCCGGCAGACATGCGTCGCCCCAAAACTGTGCCAGACCACGATATCCTGGTTTTCGATGGTTCGGTTCTGGGCGACATACTTCGGCAGACCGTCGCCGCCGGCATGCTGGTTCGGAAATTCGCCGCTCGCGTAGCGCTCATCGGGCGCATAGCGCGTCACCCAGATGTGCTTGGTTGCAAAGCCACCGCGCGAGGTCATGTAGCAGCCCTCCTGCGCCAGCATCGCGGGCGCACTGTGCGCCATCAGCTTATACGCGGTCGGACCGCCAACGCTATTCTTCCTGTTGGGGTTGCTGATCTTCCAGTACCGCCCGGTCCGCCCGTCGGCTTCCCGGGCCGCGTCGCGCTCGCGCGAGAGCGTTCGGGCCGTGACATCGAACACGTTGCCGTATGGATTATCCGTGCCCCACGGCCGCGGGCGGAATTCGTGTTCGGTGACGGTGTTGCCTTCGCCGTCGAGCATCATGTGCAGGCGGGCATTGAAGAAGTGCTGATGGGTTGGGCCGCCGAGATTCTCGGCGACCATGCCGCCCCACGGGTAGTCCTTGCCTGCGGCGATCGCCGCGGTCTGGATGATGCCGGTCAGCTTGACTTCGAGCTGGATGGTGCCGTCCTGATAAAAATACCAGAAGAAGCCGTAGTCGTAGTTTCCGACTGTGGTGAAGAAGGATATGACGAGGCGGCGCGACCGCCGCACCTCGAACGTCTCGTTACGGAATTCGTAATGCTTCCAGAGGATCCCGTAGTCCTCCTCGTGCAGGCAGATCGCGTTCTTCATGATGCCGGGCTTGCCGTAGTCGTCGGCGACCGGCACGTCGAAATAATTGATATGGCCGAGGCAGTCGCAGCCGAGTTCGAGCGCGTTGGCGAGCTTACCCAGCCCATACTCGCCGGCATCGAAGGCGCATTTCCAGAAATGGTTCGCGGTCGGATCGGCATAGGGCACGATCATGTCGGTGACGCTGGCTCGATAAATGATTGGCCGTTCGAGCGCACCGTCGCGGAACGATATCTGGTGCAGCACGAGGCCCTCGCGCGCGGTCCAGCCGACGCGGAACGACCAGTTCTGCCAGCCGACCTTCCAGCCCTCGACCGTAAAGCTCGGGCCGTCCTTTTGCACGATGTCGAGCGGCTTGACGTCCTTGCGCGTTTGCGGGATCGAAGCCCGGTCGTAGTTGCGTGACTTTTTCGGGATCGGGATGATGTCAGGCTCGTCGACCAGATGGACGATCCTGTTCTCGATCAGGTCGACCAGCGCGACCACGCCCTCGATCGGGTGCGCATAACCGTTGTCCTTGAGATCCCTGCGCCAATATGACACGGCGCTGACCAGCCTGCGGCCCTTCTCCACCTCGCGGTCGAAATAGCCAGCCGAGAACGGATCGACCTGAACCAGCTCGATGTCCTTGTCATCGAGGCCGCGCCGCTTCATCGCGCGCCGCCAGTCCGCGTCGGCCTTGACGATGTCGCCGACCTTGAACACCTCCTCGATGGTGATCGGCGGCTGGCCGTAAGGATGCGCCTTGGTCGAATATTCGCGCCACGCCGTCACGGACTCTGATTCAAGGTCCACGGTGGCGACATGCGTCGCGCCGGTCTTGCAGTCGAACAGGGTGGCGGCAGCCCGCCGTGGCAGCCCAACGCCCGGCTCCCAGCCGAGGACGTCGGACTTGGCGGGCTCTTCGAGTTGCACGTGGGTAAATCGCGCATGGGGCCCGAGTCTCTTTTCTTTCCTCAATATTTCGGACGCCAGCGCGACTTCGGCCTCACTGAGCGGGTCGAGCGGGTGATCGGCATTTGTGCCGACAGATGGCGTTGTAGGTATCATATCGGACCGAATTCCCATGGACTGGCCGCAGGTTACGGCGGTCCGAGACGGCGTGTCTTGAATGAACCTGCCACGTCCGGCGCTGGTTCGGCCCTTGCCAGAGCCACCAATCCTGCGCGACGCTGGGGGTTCATCAACCGGATGTCGTCACGCGATGCCGATCAGCGTCTCCACCGACCCGATCCGCCCGACGGAGCGTCAGGCCTTCTGGACCGAGGCGATCTGCCGGTCTTTCGCCAGCATCGAGACCAAGCCGCTCGGCTCCACCGTCGTCAGCGGCCACTTCGAGTTCGTTGAGATCGGCGATGCCAAGCTCGTGCGCTTCGACAGCAGCCCGCAATGCTACACCCGCGATGCCAGGCTGGTGAGCCGGGCCGGCTCGGACGAATTCATGTTCGACTTTCAGCGGCGCGGCCGCAGCGCGATGGTGCAGGCCGGCAACGAGGGCACGATCGATCCGGGATATGGCGTGCTCTATGACGCGCGGCGTCCGTTCGAGGATCGGCTATTCGGCCCCGAACAGCGCGCGGAACTGCTGATCGCAACCGTCCCCGCCACGCCGCTGTTGCGGTCCATTCCCAGCGCGGAGCGATTATGCGCCAAGCCTGTGCCGCTATCCGGGACTGTTGCGCGTTCGATTGCCGCGATGGTTCGCAATGCGATTTCCTTGCCCGACGCGCCGGGGCGACAAGATGAGCCAGATATCGTTGCCTTTCTGTCGGCTCTGCTACGTCTCGCCGCAGGCGAGAGCCATCAACTCACCCGTCCCAGCCTGTTCCGCCTGATCGATACCTATCTGAGGGCCAATATCGCCGCTGTCCGGCCAGTGCCGGCGCTCGCCGCCGAATTCGGCATCTCGGAGCGGACCTTCCATCGCATCTTCGCCGACCGCGACACCACGTTCGAACGACATGTCCTTCATCTGCGGGTCGAGCTGTTACGCAACCTGCTGCGGCAGGCTTCGCTGGCCAACATTTCGATCGCGAGATTGGCGCATCAGTGCGGGTTTGCCGATGCCGCTCACGCTGCACGCGCGTTCAAGAACAAGCATGGCACCACGCCGCGGGATTTTCGCGCAAGCGTGCCGGTTCGGTTCTAGATTTTTGTTTTGACGCGTTTTCTTGACGCGAACCGGTGTCCACCCACGGATCAAGTCCGAGGGCATGCTTCGCTGGAAAACGCTCTAGGATGCGGCCATCGCCTGGTTTGAGTCGTAATAGCTGCGATACCAGGCCGCGAACCTCTGGATGCCGTCCTCGATCGGGGTTGCCGGGCGAAAGCCGACGTCGCGCACGAGGTCATCGACATCGGCATAGGTGGTCGGCACGTCGCCCGGCTGCATCGGCAGCAGTTCCTTGTTGGCCTTGCGGCCCAGCTCACGCTCGAGGATGTCGAGTACGAGCATCAATTCCTGCGGCTTGTTGTTGCCGACATTGTAGATGCGCCAAGGGGCGATGCTCGATCCCGGGTCCTGAATTCCGTCCAGCCCGGGCCCGGGCTGCCCGACCTGCGGCGCGCGATCGATCAGGCGGACCAGAGCCTCCGTCACGTCGTCGATATAGGTGAAGTCACGAAGCATCCGGCCGCCATTGAACAGCTTGACCGGATTGCCGCGGACAATCGCGTCCGCAAACACGAACAGCGCCATGTCAGGTCGATACCACGGGCCGTACACCGTGAAGAAGCGCAAGCCGGTGCACGGGATTCCGTAAAGATGGCTGTACGAGTGGGCCATCAATTCGTTGGCCTTCTTGCTCGCGGCATAAAGGCTGATCGGGTGATCGACATTGTCATGCACCGAGAAGGGCAACTTCCTGTTGGCCCCGTACACAGACGACGAGGATGCGAACAACAAATGACGGCAGCCATGGTGCCGGCATCCCTCCAGGACATTGGTGAAGCCAACCAGATTGGCGTCGACATAAGCGTGCGGATCCTGCAGCGAATACCGCACGCCCGCCTGCGCGGCCAGATGGATGACGATGGGAAACCGATGGCGCGCAAACAGCGCCGGTATCGCGACGCGATCCGCCACGTCCAGCTCCTCAAACTGAAAACGCGAATCGTTGCGCAGGATCGCGAGCCGGGCCGCCTTCAGTTGCGGATCGTAATATGAATTGAGGTTGTCGAGCCCGACCACGCGATGGCCCGACTGCAGCAACCGTTGCGCCACGTGGAATCCGATGAAGCCCGCGGCTCCCGTTACCAGAATTGCCTGATCCGGCATCATGCGTGCATCCTCCCCACCAGCCGTTGTCATGACGGCTCATGCTTGTCAGTACGCCACCGCTTTCGGCCGCCCCACGCCGCAGTACAGAAAGCCGTTCCGCCTCACCTCCTCCGGAGAGTAGATGTTGCGCAGATCGACAATCACGGGACAGGCCATGATGGTGGACAACTCCTTGAGGTCCAGCGCCCGGAACTGCTCCCATTCCGTGACAATGACGAGCGCGTGGCATCCTTTCGCGCAACGATAGGCGCTGTCGCAGAAGGTAACGTTCTCGAACACCTTCTTCGCCTGCTCCATGCCGACGGGATCGAAAACACGCACCTCGGCTCCCATGTCCTGCAGCGCGGTGATCAGCGGAATGGATGGCGCGTCGCGCATGTCGTCGGTATCCGGCTTGAACGTTACGCCGAGCACCGCAATGGATTTGCCCCTGATGTTGCCGCCGAACGCATTCGCGACCTTGCGCGCCATCGCCCGCTTGCGCTGGTCGTTAACCGCGACCACCGTTTCCACGATTCGCACCGGCGCTTCATTGTCCTGGCCGGTCTTGATCAACGCCATCGCGTCCTTGGGAAAGCAGGAGCCACCGAAGCCCGGCCCCGCATGTAAAAATTTCTGGCCGATCCGGTTGTCGAGCCCGATCCCGCGCGCGACTTCCTGCACGTTGGCGCCGACCTTTTCGGCGAGATCGGCGATCTCGTTGATGAAGGCGATCTTGGTGGCGAGAAAGGAATTGGCGGCGTACTTCGTCAATTCGGCGGTGCGGCGATCGGTATAGAGGATTGGGGACGCGTTGAGGTGAAGCGGTCGGTACACCTCGGCCATCACGCTGCGGGCGCGCGCGTCGTCCGTTCCGATCACGATCCGGTCGGGATGCTTGAAGTCGCGGATCGCCGCCCCTTCGCGCAGGAATTCGGGATTGGAAACGACAGCAACTTTGGCGTCGGGATTTTCTTCGCGGATGATACGCTCGACCTCGTCACCGGTCCCGACCGGGACCGTCGACTTGGTGACCACCACCGCCCGGTCGGGAAGTACGCCGGCGATCTCGCGCGCCGCCGCATAGACATAGGAAAGATCGGCATGGCCGTCGCCGCGGCGTGACGGCGTGCCTACCGCGATGAACACCACTTCCGCACCGCTGACGGCCGATTTCAGATCGCTCGAAAATGAAAGGCGGCCTTGGCCAACGTTTCGTGCCACCAGTTCGGCCAGTCCGGGTTCGTGGATCGGCATCTCCCCGCTGTCGAGGCTCGCAACCTTCTCCGCATTGCTGTCGATACAGACGACCTGATGGCCGAAATCGGAAAAGCACGCCCCTGACACCAGCCCGACATAGCCGGCGCCAATCATCGCTATATGCATTACGGTTCCTGTCTGAAAAGCCGCGCGGCCCAAAGGCCGTGCCGGCGGAGAGGCGGTGAAACGACGAGCTAGCTGCTCAATATCGATTCGCCGTCGAGATGCCGGGGAAAGAAGAAGAAGTTGTTGACGTAGAACTGTCCGTTCTTGCGACCGCCGTCCGGCCGCAGCGCATCGGCGTCCTGAAGCCTTCGGGAATCGAACTGTTCCACTCCGATCACGTCGTTGTCCTTCAGGAAGAACCCCCGATAGGATTTATTCCGGAAGAATTCGAACACCAAACGGGTCGCCTCGGCGCGGTGGCGGTCCTCCGCCTCGACCAGGAATACCGGCTGGCAGCGTTCCAGAAGCTCGACGGCGCCGTTCAGCACATTCAACTCGTGGCCTTCGACGTCGATCTTTACGAACGCCACGTCCTGGTCGATGACAGCGTCGAGCCGCGCGATCGGCACATGGGCGGAAACGAGTCTTGCCGATGAATCGGCTCGTGCCTCCAGCGAGGCAAGGCCGTACACTAGACCATCTTCGCCTTGCGGGATGAACAACTCGGCATCGCCGTCATGATCCGACAGCGCGATCTCGTGGACGCTCACATTGCGCGCCGAGGTTCGGCGCAACAACCTCGCCATCTGCTGCGAAGGCTCGAAGGCATGAACCTGCCGGGAAAGCCGCGCCAGCCGCCGCGTGTAGAGGCCGCAGTTCGCGCCGACGTCGACCGTCACCGCGTCGTCGGGAATGACCTTGTCGAGATAGGACAGTTCCCGCTCCGCCGATTTGGGGCGCTTCATGAAGTGCCACTGCAGCCATATCGAGGGAAACGCATCCTTCACCAGCTCCTTGACGTGTTGTTTTGTGTTCATTGCTGCTTCCCTTCGTGTCGCGCGCGCACGCCTCGTTGCGGCGTGCGCCGTCCTCGATGCGGATGCTGCCTCCCACCCCACCACACCTCAAATGCGGTCATAGATGTCCTGCACGCGGACGATGTCGTCCTCCCCGAGATAGGCGCCCGACTGGACCTCGATCAGGTTGAGGGGAACCTTTCCGGGATTCTCCAGACGATGCATGCATCCCAAGGGGACGAAGATCGACTCGTTCTCGCGCAGCAGGATTTCCTCGTCGTCGCGCGTAACGATCGCGGTGCCGTTCACCACGACCCAATGTTCGGCGCGGTGATAATGTTTCTGCAGCGACAGCTTGGCGCCGGGATTGACGGTGATGCGCTTGACCTGAAACCGCTCCCCGGCATGGATCGACTGATAGTATCCCCAGGGGCGATGGACGCTGTGGGTCTGGGTTGCCGAGCGATGGCCGTTTGCCTTCAGGCGCTCGACCAGCTTTCCGACGTCCTGGTCGCGTTTCCGGCTGGTCACCAGCACCACGTCCGGCGACGTGGCGATGACGAGATCCTCGACGCCGAGCGCCGCGACCAGTTGCCCGTCGCCCCGCACGTAGCAACCCGAAGCATCTTCCACTACCGCATCGCCAATCACGACATTGCCCGACGAATCCTTCTCCGCCATCGACCACAGGGCCGACCAGCTTCCGACATCGCTCCAGTCGAACGTGGCGGGAACGACTACCGCGTTGTCGGTCTTCTCCATGATCGCGTAGTCCATCGAGATGGTCGGACAGGCCTCGAAAGCGCGCTCATCAAGTCGGAGAAAATCGAGGTCGCGGGTTGCGCCCGTCAGCGCCTTGCGACAGGCGGCCAGGACCTCCGGCGCCCGGTGCGCCAATTCGTCGATGAACTGACGCGCCGGCAGCAGAAATATCCCGCTGTTCCAGACATGCTCGTCGCAGGCCAGCAGGCGCTCGACCGTCACCAGATCCGGCTTCTCGACGAAGCTGGCGACGTTACGAATCGGAGAAGCGGCTTCCAGCTCATCGCCCATCCGGATATAGCCGAATCCGGTCGCTGCCGACGAAGGCCGCACGCCGAACAGAACGAATCGGCCGTAGCGCGCGGCTGTGATGCCCGTCGATATGGCGGCGCGAAACGCGGCGTGATCCCGCACCCAGTGGTCGACCGGCATCGCCAGTATCACGGCGTCGGGATCGGCCTCGCTGGCGAGCAGCGCTGCGACCGCGACCGCAGGAGCGGTGTTTCTTCCGAACGGCTCGAGCACGATGGTCGGGCGATCGACGCCGACCGCGCGCAACTGCTCACCGATCGCAAAACGATGCTCGGCGTTTGCGATCACCATCGGGTCGGTAAACAGCGAGCGATCGTCGACCCGTAGCGCCGTTTGCTGCAGCAGGGTGTTCTCGCCGAGCAGCGAGAGCAGTTGCTTGGGATAGGTTTCGCGCGAAAGCGGCCACAGCCGCGAGCCGGCGCCACCGGACAGGAGAACGGGTACGATACGGCCGCGCGGCTCGATCATCGGCATTGCATGGTCCTTCGATGTTGCGACGTTGAGCTCGGTCAGAATCCGCTTCCCGACAGGAATTCTTTGCGGATCGTGCGGATGATGATCATGATGTCCATGCGCAGCGACCACCGCTCGATGTAATCGAGATCGTAATCGATCCGTGAAACCGCCGGACCGAATTCGGCCGTGCTTCCCCTGCAGCCGCTGACCTGCGCGAGCCCGGTAATGCCCGGCCGCGCCGTATGCCGCTGAAAATAATAAGGCACGAGGTGTTCGTAGGGCAGATCCGCCGCCAGCATTCCCGGCACATGCGGCCGCGGCCCAACCAGCGACATATCGCCCTTGATCACGTTGATCAGCTGCGGAATTTCGTCGAGGCTGGTCTTGCGCAGAATTCGCCCCACCGGCGTCACGCGCGCGTCGCCCTGAACCGTCTGCCTTACGCCGCGCACATCACCCGCATCCGCGCGCATGGTGCGGAACTTGTAGATCTTGAAGCGGCGATTGCGATAGCCGTATCGATACTGGAAGAACAGCACCGGGCCCGGCGACGTCAGCTTTATCGCAACTGCGATGACGATCAGGAGCGGCGCGAAGAACAGTAATGCGCCGCTTGCCGCAGCAATATCGAACACACGCTTCGCAAGCGACGAGGACGGTTCGTTTCGTGCCCTTCGGCGCGACCGCCGGCGGGCTCGATACGCGCCATGCGTACCGCCGCCGGCAAATTCGACAGGACGGACTGATATCTCAGTTCGCTCTCTTCGAATCGGCGCAACGTTGCTCCTCGGCGCAACGTCGCTCCGATCGAAGTTGGCTGTCACGATGGAGGCCATGACTCTCCTCTCTGCGGGAACCGGACTGTGAATCAAGCGCGTGGAATTCACCCGACAGCGAGTGCGACGATTTCGCAGCAGCGAACGTCCGCACTTCGCGGTCGCTAGACTTTCCAGAATCTTGAGCGAAGTTTGGCGCAAATGCGAAAACGGTGCCGCGCCACCACGGAACTGAATCGTTAACGAGATTTGTGCGACGCGATATTCCGATTTGTTCGGAGATGCTTAGACTCGATTTGCCTGGTTAATGAGCTGCGCGTGACTCGAGGCTGCCATGCATAATCGAAAAGCGCGGAACAAATTCCATTGTTCGATTCTCGACGAATGTAGCTTCGCTGCACGGGCAACAAATGCCTGTCTCGTCGTTGTTTTGATCGAGTTTGTTAATCGAAAGCCAAGCGATCCTCTGCAGCCTGACGACTGGTAGTGACTAAGGCGCACGGGCTGGCGCGGTGGTCGCAACGTTTGGAAAGAAAACAGAGACGGCAGCGATTCGCGAGCCGTCCACCTTGCGGAACGCTTCCAGGGAGGCGCCCATGATGGCCGAACGTCTGCACAGCCGTGCGCTGGTGCCGCACGGCACATTGTCGTCCGATCGCAGGCTGAGGAACCGCATCATCATCGCGAACGCGGTTGCGTGGATTGCGATCGTGATCCTGATCTGCCTGCTCTTTTTCTAATCTATTACTTGTGGCCGCATCTCGGCGCATGGTGTCATGGATTGACCGCCGCGCGGTTCCATGATCGACATCGCACACCATGCACCAAACGTCTGCGGGACCTTCACGCTCCGTTAACGCTTCGACGCCTGCCGATACACGCATCTATGCGGTCGGCGACATCCACGGCCGCGCCGACCTGCTGAGCGAGATCATTGCACGCATCGACGATGACATAAGGCGTAGACCGATCGCGCACTCGGTCGAGATCTATCTCGGCGATTATGTCGATCGCGGACCACACTCCAGGACGGTGATCGACCTGCTCACAGTCAGACTCGTTGCCCATCACGCGGTATGTCTACGCGGCAACCACGAGGCCGTGATGGAGGGGTTCCTTCAGGATCCGGCCATCCTGCAGTATTGGCTACCATTAGGCGGCATGCAGACGCTTGCATCGTATGGCGTTGAACTGCATGACGAAACCGCGACGGCGAACGAAGTGCATCGCCGCTTTCTCGAGGCGTTTCCGCGTGCACACGAACTGTTCATGCAGTGTTTGCGCAATCAGTTCAGGTGCGGCGATTTCCTGTTCGTGCACGCCGGCATTCGTCCGGATGTCCCGATCGAGCATCAGGATCCCAACGACCTGATTTGGATTCGCGATGCGTTCCTGGACTCTACACGGGATCACGAACAATTCATCGTGCACGGCCATACGCCGGTGCCGCATCCGGATATCAGACATAACCGAATCAACATCGATACTGCTGCGTGGCGAACGGGAACATTGACCTGCATTGCGATAGAAGGATCGGCGATTCTCTTCCTGTGACTCGCATGCAACGTCTCGTTAACGCATGCGCGCATATTGGGCACATGGAACTTCGTCATCACATTCTTTCGCCGTTTTTGCTTCCCTATCATCCGCGGCTGTTACGTGCATTCATGGAGATGCAGCCATGCAGCAACGGTCGTCCAGCGCCGGCCCGACGCTTCCTTCTCTTCTCTTCGTCCTTGTAATCGCCGGCATCAGTGCCGGATTTTCGATTCGTGCTTCAGCACAAACGCCGCCACCCGCATCGTCTGCGGAGCGTTACGTTCTCGGTCCGAACGATCGAATCAGGCTGAAGGTCTACGGCGAACCTGACATCACCGGCGAGTATGAAATCGACAATGGCGGTCAAGTTTCGATTCCGCTCGCCGGTCTCATCAAGGCTGCAGGCGCCACGACGCGGCAGCTTGAAAAAGCGATAGCGTCCGCGCTTGCAAAGGGAATCGTGCGCGATCCGCGCGTCAACGTCGAGATCGCGCAGTATCGCCCGTATTACATTCTCGGCGAAGTGAAGAAGAGCGGTGAATATCCATACCGCAATGGGTTGACTGTCATGGACGCGATCGCAAGCGCCGGCGGATTCACGTACCGCGCCAACGAAAACAAGGTCTATCTGCGCCGTGCAGGTGCCGGTGCGGAAGAGACCCACCCTCTCGATGCTCCCGTTCCGGTCTATCCCGGCGACAACATTAGGGTTCCGGAACGCTACTTCTAGCGTCTCGGAATTCAGATGGAGTGCATGCGCCCGTGAGCGGATGATGGCGCGCATGTTGCGCTGTTGTCACAGTTCGCATTTTGCACATGCGAAATATTTTGCGACGCGAGGAAAACTTTTTCCGGCAAGGCGCGTTGCAAGCGAGCGCATCACTTCAATCTCACAACTCAAAAACCTTGCGCCCGCGTACCGAGTAGAGGCCTGCCGTTCTTATGCGCAGTCGACGATCATTATTTGAGCGATGGGCCTCGCCCGATAAGTGTTCGCCGCCTTCGCGTTCCCGCAAGGGATGGGTGATGGGATTCGAGTCTGCATCGCTGAATACGTCTGAGGGAAGCGGAGAGCGATCGCGTTCCATAGGCGTGCCCGGCCGCTTCAGCTTCAACCTGTTGCCTGCTCCGGCGGCGGCCATCCTGCTCGGTCTCGGATCGTCCGCGAATGCACAAGCCATTCCGTGGACCGGAGAGTTCGCTTCACCCTGGAACGCGCAGAAGATCTTTGAACCGTCATCGCTGCCGGACAGGACCGATCCGGACAACCGCGAAGAGATACCGCCCGAGGACATGCCGGTGAAGAAGCGACAACAGCCTGGCTATGAACCCATCGGTATTCGCGCCGGCTCCTGGATGTTCAACCCGTCGCTGACCGCCGGCACTTTTTACGACAGCAACGTCTTTGCGTCGAACACTACCAAGCGTTCCGACATCGCGGCAGTGATCGAGCCCACCCTTCGCGCGCACTCATTATGGGGACGGCATGGCGTTGATCTGAAGCTGAATGCCCAGCAGACGCTCTACAACCAGAATTCGAGCCTGAACCAGACCAGTGCCAGCCTGAAGGGCAACGGCTGGCTCGACATTACGAAAGACACGATGCTGCTGAGCAGCTTTCAGGTCGCGCATCTGAACGAAGGCGTCGGCACGCTCGGTTCGCCCAGCAACGCCATATCGCCAACGCCGTATAACCTGATGTCCGGCGACGTCACGCTGCGCAGGGAGTTCAACCGGCTGACGACATCGATCGGTTTCCGAACCGATTCCTACGACTTCCAATCGACGCGCGCGCAGGACGGCACCATCATCAACCAGGATGCCCGCGACGGGCAGATCTATGCACTGCACAGCCGGATCGATTATGCGATCTCTTCCACCCTCGGCTGGTTCGGCGGCGTGGAAGGCAATCAGCGCGACATCAGGGGAACGCCGGGCCATACCCTGGATTCGCAGGGCTATCGCGCGCTGTCCGGCATCACCGTCGGGCTGAGCAACCTTGTCACCGGCGAATTCGGCGCCGGTTACGTCCAACAACGTTTCGACGATCCGTCGATCGGCATGATCGAAGGTCCTTCCTATCGTGCGCGGCTGACGTGGCGGCCCACCCGGCTGCTCGACGTGCATGTCAATGCCGAACAGCTCGTCACGCAGACCTCTGACACCAGCGCCACCGGCGTGCTTGCAAATGCGGTCCAACTCGGCGTCGACTACGAACTGCGGCGCAACGTGATCGTATCGCTGGCGGGCGGTTACGAGAACGACCGGTTCTTCGGCCAGGTCCGCAAGGACAACGTGCTAACATCAGACACGCGGGTCAAGTATCTCATCAACCGCTTCGGCGCCGTTTCCGCCTACTACCGCTACACCAAGCGCGACAGCGACGTTCCCGTCTTCAGCTTCGACAAACACTTGGTAGGAATGAATGTTACAGCGCAATTCTGACCTGCCCTATGTGGTCCCCGACGAGCCTCCGGTTCGCCCCGCGGAAAGCTGGCAGTATCCGACCGTCGATCTGCGCGAGATGGGCCGCATCCTGCGCCGTCGCTACAGGCTGGTGGTTTTGCCGGTCGCCGTCCTGCTCGGGTTGGCGCTCACCTATCTGATGCTCACGACTACTTTATATACGGCGACGTCGACCGTACTGGTCGATCCGCGCCGCGCCAATGTCGTCGAGACCAATCAGTCCGTGCTGTCGAATTTCGGCACCGACGATGCAACCATCGAAAGCCAGACGCTGCTGATTCAGTCGGTTGCGATCCTGGTGCGCGTCGTCGGCAAGCTGAAGCTGACGGAGGACGCGGAATTCAAACCCAAACCCGGCCTGCTCGATCCGATCAGACGGCTGTTCAGCATGTTCAGCAGCAGCGGACCAAGCGACGGTGCAAGCGTCGAAGACGCCGCCAGGGCGCGGTCGGTCGAGATCCTTCAGAGACGGATGAAGGTAACAAGACAGGGCACCACCTTCCTCGTCGACATCGCCGTCAACTCAGAATCGCCGCAGAAGGCCGCAACCATCGCCAACGCGGTTGCGGACGCCTATTTCGACGAGCAGGTCCGCGCCAAACACGACGCCACGCGCATTGCCGCGAACTGGCTCAACGGCCAGATCGACGAGTTGAAGTCGCGAGTCGTTGCGTCCGAGAAAGCGGTCGAGGATTATCGTTCGGCCAACAATCTGATGGTCTCGCAGGGCGTAACCCTCAACGACCAGCAGCTCACCGACATCAACAACAAGCTGATCGCCGCGCGCGTGCAAACGGCGGAGGCGCGGGCAAAGTACGAGCAGGTCCAGGATATCGCGAAATCAGGCGGCGATCCCGGCGGCATCAACGCGGCCATTTCCTCGGAAATGATCACCAAACTGCGCACGCAATATGCCGACATTGCCAAGAACGAGGCGGATCTGTCGAGCAAATACGGCGCGCGTCATCCCCTCGTCGCCAATGTGCGGGCGCAGCGGCGCGACACCCAGAAGCTGATCAACGACGAAATCCGGCGGATACTGGACAGCACGAAGCACGACTATGACGTCGCGCGTTCGCGTGAGATGTCCCTGCAGCAGAACCTGGACCAGCTCCAGGGCGTGTCCACTTCCTCCGGCCAGGCGCAGGTGCGCTTACGCGAACTGCAGCGCGAGGCCGAAGCCAGCCGCACACTCTACGAATCCTATCTGGCGCGCTCCAAGGAGACCACCGCGCAAGAGAGCCTGGAGATGCCTGATTCCCGGATCGTGACCAAGGCCAGCATCCCGATCAGGCCGTCGTCACCCAAGACGATGCTGATCCTGGGGCTTGCCCTGATGCTCGGACTCGGGGCGGGCAGCGTGCTGGCCTTCCTCACCGACTATCTCGACGGCCGCATCAAGACACTCGAACAGGCCGAATCCATTGCGGGTGTCCCGGCCCTTGCCGCGGTTCCGTTGATCGGCACGCGAGAGCTGGCCCGTCTCGCGCGGCGCGGACGCAGCGAACTGGACAACTACGATCCGAAGACCACCAAACTGCTGCCGCCGGCGTTGCAGCCGCCTTTGACGCGTTACGCGATCGACGAGCCTGGCACGTTCTTCGCGGAGGCCATCCGCGCGGTCCGCCTGTCGCTGCAACGGACGATGCGGTCGCAGCCGGTGAAGGTCGTGCAGGTCACCTCGGCACTCGACAGCGAGGGCAAAACCACGCTTGCCATCAACCTGGCGCAGTCGCTGGCGACCCTTGGCATCCGAACGCTGCTCATCGATGGAGACCTCCGCAATCCACAAGTGACCCGTTCCCTGTGTCCGCGCACCGAAGCCGGACTGCTGGAAGTCGCGATCGGACACGTCGCCCCGGAACACGCCGTCCTCGTGGATCAAAGCACCGGGCTCTCGGTGTTGCCGTCGACCAGGATCAAGCAGGTCGAGTTCATCACCGAACTGATGTTCTCCGACCGGATCGTCGACGTACTCGATTATTTCCGCCACCGCTACGAATTGATCGTGATCGACTCGCCGCCGCTGGTGCCCCTGGTCGATGGCCGCGCGCTCGCCGAACTGTCCGATCGCATCATCCTGGCGCTGGCGTGGGACCAGACCCCCCGCGAAGTGCTGTCCCATGCCATGGACCTGCTGTCCCCCGTCAGTGACCGGATCATGGGAACGGTACTGACCCGCGTCGATCTCAGCCGGCTGCAATTCTATGACTATTACCGCAGCTCGGCCTACCTGAAGCCGTACGGCACCGCAGGCCTGCATGCCGGAGCGGCGCGGTGAGAGCGCGCGGACCGTTGAACGGATCGGCCGGTGTCGCACGGGTGCATCCTCGCCGCCCTGCTTCACCGGAAGTGCGGGCAGCTTCCCCTATGGGTGGGCGCGTCGCCAATGCCGACGCGTTCATCGAACGGATCGCGACCGGCTTGATGCTGCTGGCCGTCATGGCGACCTTCACGCTCTCGTCCTCCGTGCTGACCAACTGGAAGATCCACTATTTGACGTCGGGCGGAAATTTTTTAGAAAAACTGCACCCGGCGACTTATTTCACCTTGCTGGCATTCTCCCTGCTGTTGATGCGCAGCCGCGGACCGGTCGGCGAGATCAACCGGATGTTTTCCGAGTCGAAGCTGTTGCTGGCCTATCTGCTCTGCTGGCTGTTTCTGCTGGTCCAGGTGATCGTGCTCGCACGCCCGTTCACGGTCATCATCGACACGTTCCTGCTGCCGATCCTGATCGCGATGGTGATGTGGCAGTTGTCGCCGGCGCAAAGGCGCCCGCTGGCCTGGGCCATTCACCTCACGATCCTGCTGAATGTCGTGCTCGGATACTATGAGTATTTCTCCGGCCATCGGCTGATCCCGCTGACGCTCGGCGACATCGTGGTGATGGGAGAATGGCGCTCTGCGGCGCTGCTGGGTCACCCGCTCACGGCATCCGGCATCGTCGGCGGCTACGTGCTGGCGCTGGCGCTTCGTCCGGCGATTTGTCCGCCGATCCTGCTGCGGCTGCCCTTGATCGCGTTCTGCCTGGGATCGCTGATGGCGTTCGGCGGCCGAACGGCGCTGGTCACTGTACTGGGAGTCCTCGGGCTGATCGGAGCCTTCGAGGTGGTGCGCCTGATACAGGGAAAGCGAACGCAGCTTCCCGCGGCCATTCTCGCCATCTGCGTTTTGTTCGCTGCCGGCGCCATCGTCTTCGCCGCGCTCGACCTCGGCATTTTCGACAAGATGCTGCTGCGCTTCTCCTCCGACAAGGGCAGCGCGCTGGCGCGCTTCGCCACCTTCAACCTGCTCTCGCATTTCGATTGGAACGAACTGATCCTCGGCCCCAACCCGGTCCGGGTGAATGCACTGCAGTCGCAGCTCGGCCTCAACTACGGCATCGAGAACTTCTGGATTTCCGCCATCGTCCAGTTCGGCCTCATCCATACCGTCGTTCTGACGATCGGACTGATCTGCTTCTTCGTCGAATTGCTGCGCCGTTCGAGCGCCGCGGTATGGGCGATCGTGCTGCTGATCATCGTCATCGCCGCGAGTTCAGTAAGCTTCTCGTCGAAGAACATTCAGCTCGCACAGTTCGTGATCCTCATTTCGGTCCTGCTGCCGCGCGAGCAGCGGCGCATCGCCGCGCCCCCGCAAGTCCGGGCGCCTGTCACCTACCGGTCCGTTCCGGCATAGCTTTAGGATTCCCTTTCGTATGGCCATCTACGTCGACAACAACCCACCTCGGACGCCACGTCACCGGTCTCGAGCGCATCACGCTGGAGCTGTTCTCCGCCGCAGCGCTTGCGCCGCTCGATGTCGTGCCGGTGACGGCGAAGGGTCTTCGCCAGATGTTGACGACGCAGACGCTGGGCCTGCCGATGCGGCTCGCCGCGTCGTCCTCGATCCTGCTCTGTCCCGGCTTTCCGCCCAGTCCGCTGCTGCGGCCGTTCGCATCGCGGGTGCTGCCCTATATCCACGATGATTTCCTGATCACGCGGCGCGCCGAGCTCAACATGCGGGCGCGTCTCTATATGGCCGGCCCCTTCAAGCTCGCGCTGCGCCACTATCCGCGCTTTCTGGCCAACTCCGGCGATACCAGGCGCAAACTTGCCGCACATTGTCGGTCCGATGCCGAAGTGACGCTCTATCGTCCCGCGGTGCGCAACGTGTTCGGCCTCGACCCCGGACAGCGCGGCGAACGGAGCGCGCGGCCCCAACCGCTTCGGCTGATCGCGCTGGGCACGGTCGAGCCGCGCAAGAATTTTACAGCGGCGGCGAAAATCCTCGACGCGTTGCGCATGCAGGGATTTCCCGACGCCACGCTGGATATCGTCGGAAGGCCCGGATGGGGCAGCGACTGGCAAGCCCTCGAGAAGCAGCCGGGCGTCACGCTGCACGGATATCAGTCCGCCGACCGCGTCAATCAATTGCTTGACGCTGCCGATCTGTTCATCTGCACATCCCATGACGAAGGCCTGGGATTGCCGCTGCTGGAAGCGCAATACGCCGGCCTGCCGATCATCGCCCCCGATGCCTCCATCTTTCGCGAGGTGCTCGGCGAGTCCGGCATCTACATCGATACCGCAGATCCTGCTTCGGCGGCCACGCGGATTGCGGCTGCGCTCTCGAACGAGGACTGGCGCGCCGGCTATGTGACGCTGGCAGTACGGAACCTGGCGCGCTGGAACGATCTGGCCTGCGGCGACCGCGAAAATGTCATCAGCCTGATTGCCCGCCTTGCTCACCTCCAGGGAAGCGCTACTCCGGAGTACCGCCGCCTTGCATGACACCAGCGCCACAAGGCATCAGGATGGATTGCGGATCATCGCGGCCGGCGCCGTGGTGATCCTTCACTATTCCGATTACTTCAAGGACTTGCCCGTCGGCCGCTTCATGGTCGCGCACACATGGCATTTCAATCTGTTCGTGGACCTGTTCTTTGTGGTCTCCGGCTTTGTCATCGCCCGTCAATACTTTGGCCGCGTCGACGATGGCGCATCGATCGGCCGCTTCCTGTGGCGTCGCCTCGCCCGCATCTATCCGCTGCATCTCGCGACCCTCGCCTTCTATGTGGCGCTTGCCGGCGCACTCCATTTCGGCGCTGCCCGGACGGACAACCCGGCCCGTTATCCGCTTTCCGATCTGCCCGCGCAATTCCTGCTGCTTCACGCGTTCATTGGCGAGCGCCTGACGTTCAATTTCCCGAGTTGGTCGCTCTCGGCGGAGATGTTTTGCTATCTGCTTTTTCCGCTGGTCGCGCTGATTGCGCAACGCCGCAAGGAGGCGGTTATTGCGCTCGTGGTCCTTACTGCGCTCGCCAATTCGCTTTGGGCATCGGCTGCCGGAACGGCGCCGTGGGCCGACTGGATCAACCAGGGCGGCGCCTTCAGGGCGCTGCCTGCCTTCAACCTCGGCATGGCCTGCTATCTGTTTCGCGACCGGATCGCGCGTTGGCCCGCGATGCCCGGTGCGCTGGCAGCGTCGCTAGCGGCGTTCATCGTACTCGGTTCCCTGCTGCCGACGACGACCGCGCTGCTTGCGGTCTACGCCATCGCGATGCTTGCGATTCAGGCCGACTGCGCCGAACGTGAGACGCTGCTGTCGCGGCTCGGCTTCGATCGCTGGTCGTCGCTGACCTATTCCTGTTACATGCTGCATATCCCGGTTGCGACCGTCGTCATCACCCTTGGATCGCGCCTGCTTTCCTTATCGGAGCATGAACGACTGATTCTGGCGCCGGTGGCGATCATCGTTCTTGCATTTGCGAGCGTCGTCTCGCTGCGCACGTTCGAAACGCCGCTGCGGCGATATCTGACCGAGGCTTACGATCGCCGCGCCCTCAAACATGTGCCGTCTCCAGCGATTTCGCGGCAGGAGAGCACATGATGACGGTCGTCGAACGCGTATCAGCAAGCCCGCCATCTCTGAGCGTCTCGCGCGCAACGGTCCAGAGCCGCGATAGCGTCGTCGACACCATGCGCGGCATCGCCATTTTAATGGTGATCGGCATCCATTCGTTGCCGCAGCCGCTCGAAGCCATCTGGGCAAAATCACTTGATGCAGCGCTACGGCCCTGCGTGCCGGTGTTCCTGTTCGCTTCCGGATATCTCACGGCGCTTTCCGGCCGCGTCCCGCTGGCAAAGCGGTTAAAGGCGGCCCTGGTCCCTTACGCGATCGCGTTCGCTGCCGCCTACATCTACATGGCGCTGCATAATCCGGCGATGGATCATCGCATCGGCACGACGCTCGCCCGGTTCGGGCTGGGATACGTATTCGTCTACTATTACGTCTTCGTCTATGTCTGCTGCACGCTCGGTCTGTGGCTCGTTTTTGCGGCTGGCGGGGACGGACAAACCGCTTCAAGGCAACGGACCACCACTCTGCTGCTGCTCTCGATCGGCTGCGGTTTGCTTGCCGGCAGTTATTTGGATCCCGCCATGTCGAGGCTCGGAGCGTCGGAGGCGCTGCTCGACGAAATCCGCATGCGCGACATTCCGTTCTGGTTTTCGTTTGCCGCGCTTGGCGCGCTGACCGCGATGTTCAGAGACCTGCTTGAACAGGATATGCGCCGCACGCTCCTTGGCGCCGCGCTGGCCTCCTATTTGTTCTATGCCGCCGTGCGCATTCTCAACCTCGGCGACGCCGCCACTTACGATTCGACCGCCTTCTTCCTCTATGCGGCCCTGTTCTGCGCTTCGCTGTTCGCCTTCCAGCCGAAATCTCCGCTACTCGGGTGGATCGGCTCGGGCAGCTACTTCATCTATCTCTGGCACATCTTCATCGTGATGGCGCTGCGCGATCACGCCGGGCTGCGCCAACTCGGCGGCGTTGCCAGCTTTGCCGTTTCCTGCGGCTTGACGGCCCTCGTCTCTATCGCGGCGCTGCTCGCCGTACGGCAACTCGCCTCGCCCCGAATCTGCCGCTGGCTGGGGGCTTGAGCGATGCTCCTGAAGCACACTTTGCTCTATCTGCCCGCGCAATTCGTCGGACCGCTGTTCCAGCTTCTTGCGATGATCGTATGGACGCATGTCGTCGACGAACACACGCTCGGCGTCATCACGCTGATTACGGCGACGCACGAATTGCTGCAGATCGGCCTTCTCGCCTGGTGGTCGCAGTTTGCGTTGCGTTTCCTCGGACGGTACCAGGACGTCAACGACGCGCCGCGCTTCTATCGCACCGAAAACGCGGTCTTGCTGGCGTCCCTCGCGTTGCAAAGCGCAGCCGTCGTCGGAATTCTGCATCTGGTCATCGCGCCCGGCGCCGGAACGGGCCTTCTGCTGGCCGCCATCGCCTATGTGATAACCCGGTCGCTCAACCTCTACATCGGTGAACGCGCCCGCGCGCGGCAGCAGATCCGCGTCTACACGATCCAGCAGGTGTTCGGGCCATCCGTTGGATTTGTCGTGGGCCTGGTGTTGATCAAACTGCTTGGCCAATCCCCGGATTGGCCACTTGCGGGTTACGCGGCCGCGCAACTGACGGCGGCGCTCATCGTCCTGCCCTGGATCGGCTGGGGTCACCGCTTGTGGCCGATCGACCGGGAGATTGTGGTCCACGCCCTGCGCTACGGCATTCCGCTGATCATCGGCGGCGCGCTCGGCTGGGTCGGCCTCAATGCATCGCGCTTCATCGTCAACGAAATGTCCGGAGTGGCCGCCGCCGGTCTGTTCGCCGTCGGCTATGGCCTCGGCCAGCGGGCCGCGGCGGTCGCGGCCATGCTTGTGACGGCAGCGGCGTTCCCGCTGGCGGTGAAAAGCATGGAGCAACACGGCGACCAGGCCGGAATGCGCCAGCTCGCCAACAACAGCGCTCTCCTTGTCGCAATCCTGGCGCCAAGCCTCGCCGGCATCATCATACTCAGGACGGAGATCGTGCATCTCCTGATCGCAGCGCCGTTCCAAGCGGTGACGTTCGCCATCCTGCCGCTTTCCACGCTCGCCGGCGCAATCCGCAACCTGCGCGCCCATTTCGGCGACCAGGTCTTTCTCCTGCAAAATCGCACGCGCTGGATGATGGCCATTGCCGCAATCGACGCGTCGATGACCGTGGTGTTGAGCGTCTTGTTCCTGCCGCGATGGGGACTGCCCGGCGTCGCCGGCGCCACGGTGCTGGCGGCGCTGGCCGCCGCCACCATGAGTTTTTCAATCGGGTTTACACGATTTGGCCTGCGCCTTCCGGTCGGCCATCTCGTGCGCATCGTACTGGCCACCATCGCCATGGCAGCCGTGCTGCGGATATTTCCGGAGGCCCGGACGATCCCGATTCTGGCGGCCCACATTGCGGCAGGCGCTGCCACCTATTTCGCAGCGCTTGCCCTGCTCTATGCACCGTCGCTGGTGCGGATGCTTCGGCCACGCCCACAGCATTCAGGGGCGTGAGCGTATTCGACACGATCGCCGCCTACGACTTCCTGGCATTCTCGAACGCACGCGCCATCGCGAACCAAAGCGGCTTCTTCTGCATCGACGAATCGAACGGAAGCGGCCGAGGCAGCCGTTGCGCGCGTGGATCCTTCTTCTTCGCCGCGTCGGTATAGAACGAGTAGTTATCGGCGAGCTCCCACGCGATCACCATTTTGACGGCCGGCACCCGAAGCGCGTTGGTCAGGAACTTCTCCGCCGTCTCGGCGATCATGGCGTCGCGCGCTGCGATGTCGTCCGGAAATGTGTCGTCGCGCACGTCGAACTCGGTCAGATAGATATCGACGCCACGTCCGGCGAGGGCGTGGAGGAATTCGGTAAACCGTCCGGGATCGTGCGGGTAGCGAGGCTGCAGGTGACTCTGCAATCCGACGGCGTGCAGTGGCACGCCGGCATGCTTCAGTTCGTCGACCAGTTGCAGCAGGCCGCGGCGAACCGCGAGGCCGACGTCGTCGTCGCGTTCGCTCTGCGCCTCGTTGAGAACCAGTTTTGTCTTTCGGTCGATCCTCGCCACGCGCTCGAAGGCACGGCGCACATAGCCGGTACCGAATGTGTCGTACCACGGACCGAGTCGGTAGCCGCCAGGCGCCTTGTGCCCAGGCCAGAACGGCTCGTTCACGACATCCCATGAATGCAATTTGCCTACATAGCGAGCAGCCACTTCGTCGACATAGGAATCGAAAAACCTCTCACGCTCGGCACTGCTCATGCTCTTGATCCATTGCGGAACCCATTCGTTCCAGATCAGGCAGTGACCGCGCATCGGAATGTTGTGACTCGCACAAAATTGCAGCAGACGGTCTGCGCTCTCGAATCGCTTCGGCCCCGGTTGCGGCGCGATGGTTCCCATCTTCATCGCAATGTCCGTTGTAACGATGCGCACCTGCGTCTGATATAGCTCGCGATACGCAAGATCCTTGTCGATCACCGGACCTGCAGCCGCGCCGAACACGATTCCGTTACGAGCCGCGATCACGCCGAGACTCTGCGCAGGCTGCGCGGCGAACGCTTCCTTCCCGCACGAAGCAACGCTTGCTCCTGCGATGAGAGTAAGCGCATCTCGCCTCGACCACTCCTGCATAGCTGATCTCCATCATGTGAATGATTCGTCGCGACGTCTCGTCCTTCGCAACGCGGCATCGCCATCGTTGCGTCGCATTAGTTCGATTTCGTGACGAATGTCCGTCGAGAAAATTTTCGGCACGCAGTTCCCGTCGCCAAGCACGCATCTGTCGATCGCCCCCCACGAGCGCGTCTCTCGATTACATCATCAGCAGGAGTCGACATGTTGGAACCACCAGCGCAGTTGCAGCCCAGCCTCACTGTCGATGGGATAACGATCAATGTTCCCTCGCTTCCGGTGGCCGTGTCTTCGATCGTGTCGGCCGCGCAACATGGCGACAACTTCAGCGTCTGCACGCTCAATCTCGACCACGTCGTCCAGCTTCAACACCACGCCAATTTTCGCGCGGCCTATCGCCGTGCCCGATTCGTCACCGCCGACGGGTTCCCCATTGTCGTGCTGAGTCGCCTCATGGGCGTGCAAATCGAACGCACGACCGGTGCCGATCTCGTCGAGCCGGTTTGCGCGGAAGCCCGCAAGAAAGGACTCCCGGTCTTTCTGCTAGGAGCGAACGATCTCACGCTCAAGATAACGGCTCGGCGTTTGTCGGAGCGCTTCAAGGGATTGCAAATCGCGGGATGCTTTGCGCCGGGAGCAGGCTTTGATCCCTATTCTATCGAAGCCGATGCTGCGATCGAGCGCATTCGTGCCTCGGGTGCCAGACTTTGCTTCGTCGCGCTGGGTGCGCCACGGCAGGAGCTGTTCGCGGCGCGATGCCTCGACGAGCTGAATGGAACCGGAGTGTTGTGCATCGGAGCCGCACTCGATTTCATCGCCGGCACGCAAAGCCGCGCGCCGGCCATCGCGCGCAACACGGGCATGGAATGGGCGTGGCGCATGCTGCGCGAGCCGCGCCGGCTCGGCCCCCGCTATATCAAATGCATGACAGTCGTTCCGCGCCTCGTTGCGCGAACCATTCCGCAAATCGTCCAGGCACGCATGAGGAAAGCGGCATGACTTCAACATTGACCCTGGCGCTACGGGCGCGAAATGCCAACCGGGTAAAGCCACGTTATCAGATCTGCCTGATTCATCCGTTCGATCCGCGCGGCGAAAAGGTCGGCGGCCTCGAAACTTACATCCGCGATTTCATTACGTTCCATCCAACCGACACCGACATCCTCTTCATCGGCGTCGACTCAACGGGCGAGCTGGAGCTCGGCCGGCTCCACCGGATGACGTTCCGAGGTCGCGGCTTCGACTTCCTGCCGATCCTGCACTATTCGGACCAGCAGGCGCGCGAAGCGGCCCGCAGCATCCGCACCTCGCTGACCGGACAATTCTTCATGGCACTGCTGCGCCACTTCGGTCCGATCGCAAGGCTGATCCGCGCCAGGCGGTGCTCGGTCGATCTGCGGCGGGTGGAATTTTCCTGGTTGCCGGCGATCCTGCGGCTGCCGTTCGTGCAGATGCTTCACGGCGAGGGCGCGCCGAAATTGCAGATGGATTCGCTGCTGCGGAAATACGCCTTCGTTCACAATACCGGCGAGCGGTTTGCCGTCGCCATGAGCGAGAAATTTCTCTGCGTCAATCCGTTCATCACCGAGCGGTTGCAGCGGACCTATCCGCGCCGCAAGGACAAGATCGATACGCTCTGGACATGGGTCAACACGGATATCTTCAAGCCGCAACTCTGGCCGCTGAACTCGTCGCCGTTCCAGATCGTGTTTGCCGGCAGGCTCGATGAATTCAAGGATCCGCCGCTGATGTTTCGCACGATCGAGCGCCTGCGGCGGCGATTGAACGGCGACGTGCGGTTTCACTATATCGGCACCAGCGACCCGCACCGGTTCGCGGAGTTCGCCGCGATCGAAGACATCACCGTCCGCCACGGCTTCAAGGACGCCGCCGGCATGGCGGAGACGCTGGCAAGCGCGCATGCCGGCATCCTGACATCCGAATTCGAAGGCATGCCGCGCTGCGTGCTCGAGACCCTTGCGGTCGGCCGGCCGGTCGTCGCCATGCACCTGCCGCAGCTCGAACCCGTGATCCACTCTGGCGTCAGCGGCTATCTGGTAGCGCGAAGCGGCAACCGCGACGACATGGCCGATGCGCTCGCGCAGCGGTTCGTCGACGTGCGGAATGCCATCGAAGCCGGCACGATGAATCCGGTACAAGTCGCCGACTCCATCCGGGCGTTCACGCCGGGCACCCAGCTTGCGCGAGTCTTCCGCTATCATCAGGAAATTCAGGATGCCCGCGGACTTGCCGCCGCGGCGCCGACTTACTGAGGGCGCCGGGTTGAACATCCTTCTGTTGACCAGCGAGTTCGCCCCCGCGATGGGAGGAATTGGGACTTACGCGCGCGAAATTGCGGCGGCCGCCAGCCGGCTCGGCGCCAAGGTCACCGTGGTGGCGCCGGACTACGCACGGCAAACTGCCGACGACGATCGTACTCTTCCCTTCGAGGTCGTGCGCTACAGCGGCGGCCTCCACTCCATGCGCGACATGCCGCGCAAGATCATGCTGGCGCGCCGTGGCGTCCGCGGCGACCGATATGACGTGGTCCATGCCGCCGATTGGCCGTTCTTCATTCCGGTTGCGCTTTCGAGATGGCGAACGCAGGCGCGGGTGTTGATGACGGTGCATGGCACCGAGATCAACGAAACACAGACGCCGCTGAAGCGCATGGCGATCCGCGGCGCCGGCGTGTTCGGACCGCGGACGGAGATCGTCGCCAACAGCGGTTTTACCGAGACGCTGTTCCGGGAGCGGTTTGCCGTCGACCCGCGCCGGATCAGCGCGATCAATCTCGGCGTATCGGAGTTCTGGTTCGGCGGACGACGGACGCGCCGGGAGATTCGCCTGGCCCATCGTCTGCCGGAAGACCGGCTGGTGATGGTCACGGTCGCGCGCATCACGCGCCGCAAGGGACATCATCTGACGCTTGCCGCGCTGTCGCAGCTTCCGGACGATCTGCGCCATCGCATCACGTGGCTGGTGATCGGCCCGGACGGCGAAGCCGATTATGTCGACGCTCTGCGGCGCGACGCCAAAGCGGCGGCCTGCGACATTCGGTTCCTCGGCCCGCAATCGAACGAAGACATCCGCGATCTCTATGCGGCCTCGGATTTCTTTTGCCTGACGGGTCTCCCCGACACGACCGGCCGGGTGGAGGGATTTGGATTGGTCTATCTCGAGGCCGGGGCCGCCGGCCTGCCGAGCGTCGCGACCGAGGTCGGCGGCGTGCCTGACGCCGTACTCGCCGACGAGACTGGAATTCTCGTGCCGCCGTCGGCCGAGAGCATATCGCAGGCGATTGCAGAGCTGGCTGCCGATCGGAATCTGCGCGCCATTCTCGCGGCAGGCGCATCCTCCCATGCCCGCGCCCTTTCATGGGAACGATGCGCAGCAATCACCTATGGCCTGCCCTACACCGGCAAGCCGGCATCTGCAGACCGCGCCATCGGAATAACGGCATGAGGCTGCTGGTCGCTACCGCGATTCTGCTGACGCTCGCAAGCGGTGCAGCGCGGGCGGACAACGAGAACTGCCGCAAGAGCCGCGAGTATCTCCTGGGAACGCCCGGCGGGGACCAGTCCCTGACGCCGCAGGCCTATAACGACCTGTTCAAGATCTGCGTCGCGGCATCAGCCATGCCCAACGTGAAGGATGCGTATATCCTGCGGGATGGCGGCATAGCCGTGGTCCCCAAACAGGATACCGTTTCAGCGACGGCAGCCACGCTGGCTCAGTTCTGCGACGCCTATCCTCGCGGCGTGCTCCGCTTCATCACGAGCAAGGAAAAGCTTTCCATCCGCTCCGTTACCGACGTCGCACGAATGTCATCGACCTCGTCCACGCCATGCAAAAAGATTAAAGGCGTTTCCTAGAGCTGCGCGCCATCGGTCGAAACTCACTTCTGCCGATTGTAGTAATCCGGCATGTCATGCGGATCCATCGCCTGTTCGGCCCTGCGCCCCAGAAAGAAGAAGCCGCTGGCGGCATCTGCTGCGGCCCGGCCGCGACCGAACGCATCGAGATATCTGATCCAGAAGAACGGCAGCACGATCAGACGTGACAGCTTGTTGCCCGCGCCGAGCGCGCGCGCGAAATAGCGGATCGACCATTCAAGAGCCACGCCGGCGCCGCCGACCGGTCCGGCGTTGATCTCGGAAAACCGCCTGAACAGCCAGCGATGACCGCTCTGCGTGAAACGCGAGAAGTCATAGGCCCGCTCGTGCACCTGCTGCATGAACGGAGTCTCCGCGTAGACCAGGCCTTCCAGCCGCAGCACCCGATGCAGCTCGGCAACGACCGTTGCGGGCTCCAGCACATGTTCCAGCACCGCCTGCACCCAGACGCCGTCGAACACGCCGTCTTCGAAGGGTAGGCTGTGGGCGTCAGCCACCAGCACGGTGTGCGGCGAAGCGTAGACGTCAGTGCCTACAAGCTCGATGGAGTCGTCCCGGTAGAGTTCGTCTGCGCCCAAACCGATCGTCCCGCCTCCGACAACGAGCACAACCGGCCGCCTCGACTCCCGCTTCAACAGCTCGATGAACGTTGCGCTGTTGGCGACCGCAACCGGATTGCCTCCAAAGGTAAGGCGATGCAGCCGCGATCCAAGGGAACGGCGACTGACGTCCCGCTGCAGCGCCGAGCCATTCTCGGCCTCGTACATCCTGCGTTCAAAAATGCTGGTTGCGAAATCGATCAGCACCGGCTGCGCGCCGATCATCGGAAACCCGACTTTGCTATAATCGCAGGCACGGTTCGAGCAGGTCGGCTGTGACCACACGTTCCGCAGCGGCGACGAGCAGCGAGGACAGCGAAGGCGCTTCTTCCAGTGCGTGGGTTCCGTATTTGTTAACGAACGGTCGACGGCAGAAAGCTGCAAAGAAGGACCTCATATGTCATTTCTTCTGCCCTGCCCCGCTCATGACTCGCAATCGATGCTATTTCGAATGCAACGACAGCGCAACAATGCGGGACCGGGAACAATTCGGATGGTTGCAATTTGGGTGTCGCAGGAAGCTGCAGCCAGATGCCACCGTGAGGGCTTGCGAGAACGCAACGCACAAACCCGCCCTGCTGTTTCGAACAAATTCTAGGAATTATTGAAAGTCTTACAGCCGGTTCGTTTCGCGTCGCCTGGTTGGCGACATCGGCCTCAGCCGACGAAACCCGGCATCTGCCCGATCAGATGAAGAGCAGGTGATCCGATATCAGGTGCGTAATGTATGCATCATGACCGGGATCAATCTGGCTCACGCCGTCCCCGATTGAATCCCCTGCCTTGAAACCCCTTACCGCATCATGTCTGGCCGTCTCGCTGAAAATGAACGTATCGCGGCTAGCGCTGTTCAGGAGGTCGCCGACGGCCCTCGAGGTCAATGTGACTCCAGCGTCATCGGTGTTCCCGATAGATAAGCGGTCATGATTGTCGAAGGTGAGCCGGTCGCAGGCGCCACCGAAAAACGGCCTCAAGAACCCAAGGAGACGTCCCTCCGCATTTGGGCTAGCACTTTCGACCGTATCATCGCCATCGACCGGTGGCGGAGAGGCGGAGTTGCCGTCGGTCGCCAGCATTTTCAGCGTGCTGCCAGAGCTCTGCGCCGGACTGGCGGGCATCCCGCTGACGTCGATGACGCCGTCGGCGAACTGCAGGAATTCAATATGCGTGAGATGATCTTTGCCGTCGCGGCCCGCGACTCGGTCGTTCACCAGCAGTTGGCCGTCGACAATCGAGATGTCGTAGTCGCGCACGTTGCCGAAAAAATTCGCCGTATCGATGCCCTCTCCGCCCTCGATGATGTCGTCGCCGGCGCCGCCCGTGATCAGATCGTTGCCCGCGCCGCCATCGATCACGTCGTTGTCCGTCGCCGCGCCGGAAAGCCAATCCTGGTGGCTGGTCATGTCGACATGGATATTGTGGACGTAGAGATCAAACGTGCCGGGTGAGCTTGCATTGGCGGCGTCGGCCGGTGTCAGCGCGACGCCGTTGATCAGGAAATCCTTGATATGCAGCGCCCGCCCCGGTGTGGCGTTCGCCAGGTTGATGTCGATGGAGGCGATCGGGCCGAAATCGACGAAGCTTATCGTAAAGGTCTGGTATTCAGACGGATCCGCGGCCGGCTTGAACTCCATTAATCCGGATACCGGCTGGCCGTTGAACTTGATTTGGGCCTGCGCGCCAACGCCGCCAACCGCGGAGCCATAGCCCACGAGGGTAATCGTTGTTACCGCCAGTTTGCCGCTGCTTGCGGGCCCGCCGACAATGACATCCGCACCGGCGCCGCCATGAATGATGTCATCGCCCAGCCCCGCATTGATCGTGTCATCGCCCCGGCCGAGGTCGATGAGGTCGACGACGGCCGATCCCCTCATCGCAAGATCGGGCACGGCCCCGTCGCCATGAAAATACTGCGAGACGATCGCCTCGGCCGGCTTTCCCATGACGGAATAGCCCGTGCTCGAATATTGATTGTTGAGATCCCATTGCCAGAGCTCGACGCCCTTGAACCAACTGCCGCCATGGGCGGTCCAGACCTGGAAGAAGGCATTGAAGGCGTCCCCCTGCTCCAGCAGGTCAGGCGTACCATTGCTCGTCCACGATCCCGGAGAGATGGCGGTGCCATCGATGCTGCGATAGCCGACCTCGGTCATCAGCAACGGCTTGTCATATTTGGTCGCGAGCGAATGGAGAAAATCGACCGGTGATTTGTAGTCGAACGCCGCCGCGTAATAGGGATTGACCGGAACGGCAGTCCAGGCATCGACCAGATCCTGCACGGTTGGCGCGTTGCTGGCCGTCAACGGCGGATAGGTGTTGACGCCGATGGTGTCGAGCTGATCCCAGAAGCTGACGTTTGAAGCTTCGTCGGTCGCCGCCGCATAGGTCAGCTCACCATGATAGACCTCGCGGACTGCCGCAATGAGATCGATCCAGTAGCCGCGATACGGCTCGCCGGACAGGCTGCTCATCTCGTTGCCGATCGCGAACATCTCCACGCCACCAGCCTGCGCGACGGTAGCTAGATGCACGATCTCGGACTTGTAGGACGCGAAAAAGCCCGCGACATCCGCCGGCGCCAGGCTGGATACCCTGGTTCCGTTCAACGTCGAGAGCGCGGCCTTGAACAGCACCGACAGGCCGGCATCGTGCGCCGCCTGAAAGCCTGACAGGAGGCTGGCGTCGCTTTCGGTCTTGGTTGGTTCGGCAAAGACCGAGTTGGACGTTCCGGTCTGGGTCCAGATCCGGGCCGTGAGTTCGATCGAATTCGATCCGAGCGACGCAATCTTTTGAAATGCCTGCTTGGCCGAGGCGCTTGAGAACTGCCCGTTCCATTCGGACAATGCGCCAAAACCCTGAACCTCGAAAATACTTGCCACCCGCGCACCCCGCCCCGTGCGACGGATAGCGCGAGGGATTAACATTCAGCTTAAGATGACCTCGGACTTGTACGGAGCAGCCCTCGCTTTTTTTGGCGCGTGTTTCACGCGCTGAATGATCGCACGCCAAGTTCCGGCGTGGGAACACGTAGGCTTGCCGTCAAGCGCTGCGGTTCACCATTTCCATTTGGAACGTCCAGGCGCTGCGCGGCTGCTCGTAGAGCCGCCAATGCGGCTCGCCGATAAAATTGGTTGATAGCTGCTAGAAGCAACCTTTGATACCTCACGCGAACAATCTCGGCTAAGACTGGGGTCCTCACAAGAACTGTCGATGTCCATGGAGTGAAGACGATGCGCCTGTCTGCGGCGATGATTGCGGCTGCCCTGATCGCCGTGCCTGCAAATGCAAGCGAACTGACCGGAACGCTCCAGAAGATCAAGGAGACGAACAGGATCATCCTCGGCATTCAGGAAGCTTCGGTGCCTTTCAGCTATCTGAACGGCGATCAAAAGGCGATTGGATATGCCGTCGACATCTGCATGAGGATCGTCGATGCGGTCAAACGCGAACTCAAAGTCTCGACTGTTGCCGTCGAAACGCTTGCCGTCACGTCATCCAATCGCATTCCGCTCATGATGAATGGGACGGTAGACCTCGTCTGCTCTTCTACCACCAACAATGCGGAGCGGCAGCGCCAGGTGACGTTCACAAATTCGCATTTCCTGTCGGCAACCCGTTTTGCTGCAAGGAAGTCCGACAACATCACGATGATCGACCATCTGAAAGGCAAGCCCGTTGTTGCGATATCGGGCTCGACCAACATGGTGCAGCTTAACCAGGTCAATAGCATGCGAAATCTCGGCATCGCAGTGCTGGCTGCCAAAGATCAGGCGGAGGCTTTTCTCATGCTGGAGACAGGACGCGCGGCCGCCTACGTCCTCGATGACGTGCAACTCGCCGTCGCGATCGCGCGATCAAAGGATCCGTCCGCCTACATGATCAGCGAGGAAGCTCTGTCCAGGGCCGAGCCTTACGGGATCATGCTGCGCAAGGACGATGCACCGTTCAAGGCCGTGGCCGACCGGGCGACCGCGGATCTATACAGAAGCCCGGAGATCGAATCGATCTACCGGAAGTGGTTCGAATCGCCGGTGCCGCCCAACGGCCTCAATTTCAAGACTCCGATGTCGGCGGTCTTGCGCAAGGCATTCGCCCATCCGTCGGACAGCCCAGACCCGGCAAGCTACGAACGCTGAGGACAATCGAACTCAGGTCCATAAGCGCAACCCGCTAAACAGCCTTCGAACCCTCGGGAGAATGCCGCCTGCTTCGAGCGCCATTTGAGTACATTGCCGATACGTTCCAGGCTCGGCGCAGATCAGCGACCATCTTACGCCAAGCGTCACCGTTCGACCCGCCGAAGCGGCGGACGTAGGCCGGGTGAAAAGTGATTTGCAGGGGACGGCCATCAAATTGGAGCTTTGCCTTGCGCGACGCTTGGATCGAACGCGACGCCCTGAATAGCCGAGCCGCCGTGCTGCCGAGCGCAACGACTACGCGCGGCTTGGAGCGCCGGATGTCCGTCAGCACTGCAGCGCCGTAATGATTGATTTCCTCAATAGTTGGAGCGCGATTGCGCGGCTTGGATTTCTTCGTGTGTTCCATAGGCCGAAATGGAATCACGTTGGCCAAACGTAGTTGTCTGAGGTCGATCCCGGCCTGCTCGAGCAGTTTGCGCAACGCGCCACCCGCCGGCCCGACAAAGGGCCTGCCCTGCTCAGCTTCTTCGGCGCCAGGTGCCTCGCCAACCAAATATAGCCGCGGTTGACGGAAGTGCCCCTCGGGCGCGACCCGGCGCCGATCAATTCGCTTGTTGGCAGCGCTTGTCTCGGCCATCGGTGTCTACACTTGCCAAAGCTGGGTAACGCGAATGTCGTTCGGCCATCTCATCTTGCTTTTGCGAGTGATGAGCTGCGCATCCTGCAAACGAAGCCTTTAATGCGACATCAGTACCGGAACAGTCATCGTGTCGAGAATGCCGCGCGTCACGCCGCCGAGGATGAACTCGCGCAGCCGAGAATGGCCGAAGCCGCCCATTACGATAAGGTCGGCTGATAGATCTGACGCATGCGACAGGATTACGTTTGTGACATCGGTCCCATCGGCGATAAGCGCCTTGCTGCTACTATTCAAGCCATGGCGCGCCAAATGTCTGCCAACGGCCGCCAGGGATTCTTCGGCTTCCCGACGGCCATTACCTACGTTGATCACCTCGATCGATTTTGCGCGCTCCAGTAACGGCATCGAGTCCGCGAGCGCCCGGGCGGCGGTGCGGCTTCCGTCCCAGCAGATGAGGATGCTGCCGAGCTTGATGCCCTCCTTTTGGATACTGGGTACGACGACGACAGGCCGTCCGGATTCAAACATCACTGCTTCAGCAACAGGACCCGTGGAGGTCATCACTTCAGGCTCGGTCTGCGCAACGATTGCGAGATCGAACGTCCGCGCAATACGGCCAAACGCCCTTGGGATTCCTTCAATGCTGCTCTCGACCATCTGCGTCTCGGCAGGAAGGCGAGCCTGCGCCGCTGCCTGTTTGAATCTTTCGATGGCCCCGTTTGCCGCCCTGGCGCTCTCTTCGCGCAGGGATTCGATTACGTCGGCCGGAACAGCCTCCATGCCGCCGGCCACAATCGCTGGGGAGTGACACATTGCGATCCCTGTAATCTGGGCGTCGAACATCCTGGCGACGGATATCGCGTACGCTGCTGCAGGATCGCGAGAGTTACCGGTCGCCAAGTTGACGACAATATCCCGAATCACGGCCAGCCTCCTCATGATGAGCTGCCCCTTGTGGGGCAAAGGGCTTGCAAGTTCGTTCGTGCAAAACGGCCGCTTCAAAATGAAGAACTCCGGGCGGCCCGCATTGGTTCCGAGCGCAAAGGCCCGTGGAGCGGTCCCGCCAAGAGCAGGACACGTCCGTCCTCAGGTTTCGCGATTGTAGAAGGATTGCTCCATCATCCGCTGTGTCTCAGCCGCTGCTTGGGCAAAGTTGCCGGCTGCGGCGAGAGTCGTCCACCGTGCGCCTCATCGTGCATCGACCGCAAATAGTGCTCGGCGTGCTGAAGATAATTTTCGGCTGCGATCAGATCGCCCTTCAGCGCTTCAGCGCGCGCCAACTCTACGTAGCGCTCGTAATTCCTTTGTGCGTTCTGAGACTGCCTCGGGGGGCGGGTCCTGACGACTTTGCTTTTCCGTGACCGTGTTCTTCTCGCCATTGTGGTAGCTTTAAAATTGATCTTCGGCGCAAGGCTATCGCCGACGACGCGTTCTGGTCCGGGCTGCCTTTTTGGCTGCCGCAGAGCGCTGCGCCGGGCCTTTGGTCTTTACGGCCTTCCGAGCCGCCGCTGAGCGGGCCGAGGCGGAGCGACGCGAGGCGGCGCTTCGTGCTTGTTTCGACAGTGCTGCACGCGACGCCGTGCCGCGTGGTTCACGCTTGAGGGTCTGCGATACAGCACGTGAAACGCGCGGTCGGCGTCGGGTCTTTCGCTTGCCCTGCCCCGCCTCATACGCGTATTCGGCGCTTCTGCGGGTTCTTGCCTTGGCCTTGCCTTTTGCCGGCGGACGGAGCGGAACGCCCGCACGCCGTGCCTTGGACAAGCCGATTGCAATCGCCTGCTGCGGCGATCTCGCTCCATGTTGGCCGCGGCGGACTTTGCGAATCTCCTCGTGCACAAACTCGCCCGCCTGGGTGGTTGGCGATTTGCCCGCGCGCTTGTCCCGCCTGGCCTTCTGCACTGTTCTTCGCTCTGGCATGATCGTCTCCAGTTGGTGGTGCATCGCCCCGCGAACGGCTTTGCCAGTAGCCGTTCTCTCAAGAAACTAACGTCCGACCACGGGAAATGGTCCCGCACGCGCGAAGCCCTGACCGAAGCGCTCAACGGTCGAAAGCGACAAAAGCAGTGCGAAGCCTGATCGAACGGATAGTTCTGCGCTCTGGGCTTACGCGGGAAACGTTCTCCTTCAGTTCCACCGCGGGAACATCCATCGCTGAACGTCAGGCTTCGCGGCGGGGATCGGTGCGCTGCGCTGCTGCACCGAGCTTGATCCGCTCGAAGCTCGGCATCAAGCCGTGTCTACCGCAGATCGTCTGGCGAGTTGTGACGAGTCGGCATTCAAAAAAGTCCAAACCACCGCGAGCACCCTTGGCACAGCGCTATGCTCAAGTTGTTGCCGAGGCTTGTCGTGCGCTGAGGGCTGGGCTCGCCGGTGCGTATCCCGCCGGCGTTGTGACTGCGTGTTCAGGATACGCCTAGCGAGAATCATCGCCGTCTCTGGTCGATAAAAATACAACATCCAACAAAAACGAATGCTGTTTTGAAGGCTTCTAACGCCCGACACATGTCTGCTTGCCAAACGATTCAGTAAGAGGCCGCCACGATGACGATCAAATCGGGGTGAGGATGAATCTTTCGACGAAGAAGCTCTACTGTGCCGTTTGTTGTGGCACAGCGAGTTACCTGGCACTGTCCTTTCAATTAGTGCAAGAAGTTCACGCAAGAGAACCAGTCTCCTTACCTGCCGTCACGATTGACTCACCAAAACGTCAAGCCGCACGACGTCTACAGCCTCAGCAGGGCGCAAGGAGCGCGCGCGTCGTTGCTCCGCGCGCTGCAGCTCCAGCGAGACAGGCCGCGGCTGTCCCATATCTCACGCCTTCGACCGGCACCATTGGTCAACCGCCGGCTCCGTATGCGGGCGGCCAGGTCGGGACCACCACACGCGTTGGCATGTTGGGCAATCGCAATGTCTTTGATACGCCGTTCAACACGACGGGCTACACGGACAAGCTCATCCGCGACCAGCAAGCCAACACCATCACCGACGTCACCGACAACGATCCCTCGGTGCGCACGAACTCACCACGCTACAGCGGACTCGACGGATTCTTGATCCGCGGCTTCCCGGTCTTCGCGAGCGACATCGCGTTTGACGGCCTCTACGGCATCACCGATACGCGCCGCCCTGCTCTTGAACCCATCGAGCGCGTGGAGATCCTCAAGGGACCAAGCGCCTTATTGTATGGGATTTCGCCGTTCGGAAATATCGGCGGCACCATCAACCTCATCCCGAAGCGCGCCACCGACGATCCTATAACGCGATGGACTACGGGCTTCGTGTCCAACGGAAATGTTGGGTCGGCGATCGATTTCGGCCGGCGCTTTGGCGCCACCAAGGAATGGGGCGTTCGCGTCAATGGCGCCTATCGCGATGGCCGGACGCCGATCGACTTCCAGACGGATGGGTTCGGCGTCGGCGCGGTTGCTCTCGACTACCGTGGCGAGCGGTTCCGGGCCACCGTCGATTTCGGTTACCAGCAGCAGGACCTGAACGCACCCACACGCGTGCGGCAAGTGGACCCGAACTTTCCCATCCCGGCCTCGCCCTCGCTCACGATCAACCAGCAGCAGCCCTGGGAATACTACAATTCCAACCATCGATACGCTGCGGCCCGCGCCGAATATGACCTCAACGATTTCTGGACGCTGTATGGAGCCTACGGTCGCAGCCGATCCAAGGAGATTTTCTTCGGCGGAACTGTGCGCATCAGGGACGCACTGGGCAAGTTCACGTCACAGCCGGCCCTCACCGTGCAGGATGCCGATCGCGAGACTGGCGAGATCGGGCTACGCGGCCGTTTCACCACCGGACCGGTGAAGCATTCTACCGTGCTTGCGGCAACCGGGCTGTGGCAAGACAGCGGGACTGCCACGACCAATGTCGGACCATTGATCACGTCGAACCTCTATAACCCGATCTACGTGGCTCCGCGTAGCGCGGGGGGCCTGTCGCACAACGCGCCACTTTCCGCGCGGCGGATCAATCAAAGCGTCGCGATCGCGGACACGATGTCGATCCTCGATGATCGCGTGCTTCTCACGCTGGGCGGGCGCTGGCAGGGCATCGACGTCACCAACTTCAACACGACCACGGGTGCCGTGAACTCACGCCCGCAGAACGAGGCGGTCACCCCTGCTGTGGCTCTCGTAGTGAAGCCAATCAGCAACCTTTCGCTCTACGGCAACTACATCGAAGGCCTGACGTCGGGTGGAACGGCGCCGGGCGGGACCGTGAATGCCGGTCAAGTCTTTCCTGCGATCGTGTCCAAGCAGATGGAGGTCGGTGCCAAGTACGACTTCGGGACCTTGGGTGTCACCGTGGCGGCGTTTGAGATCACGCAGCCCAACGGCATCACCGGTACGACCAACATCTTCGCCGTCGACGGCGAGAATCGCAATCGCGGAGTGGAGTTCAACACCTTCGGTGAGGTCGCCCCGGGAATGCGCCTGCTTGGTGGCGTGGCTTTCTTCGATGGCGTGCAGATCAAGACGGCCGGCGGCCGCTACGATGGCAAAACCGCGGTCGGGGTGCCGGATATCCAATTCAACCTCTATGGCGAATACGATCTGCCCTTCTGGCGGACATCGGGAGTGGCGACCCTGACCGCGCGGGTCATCTACACCTCGCCGCAATATTACGATCAGGGGAACACACAGCAGATCCCGGACTGGGTTCGGACCGACATCGGAGCACGCTACGTCACCAAGATTGACGGCAGGCCGCTGACGTTGCGTGCAGCGGTCGAAAACGTCTTCGGTGTGGACTACTGGGCAACGACGGGACGTGGCTTTTTGACTCCGGGCACACCGCGCACCTACCGGCTCTCGGCGAGCATCGACTTCTGAATCGCCGTGAGACAGTGATGTTGTGAACGACCTTTCAGGAGCCAAAGCAGCAGCCGCCTGGACGCCCACAAAGGCGCCCCGGCTGCGCGTTGCGCTCGTCTGGCTCCACCGTTGGATTGGCCTCAGCCTGGGCCTCCTCCTCGTGGCGATCGGGCTCACGGGCAGCTTCATCGTCTTTTATCGCGAGATCGATGCGGCATTGAATCCGAGCCTGTACACCCCGGCCGGACCTCAGCACCGTCTTGAGGCCGCCGAGGTCATGCGGATTGCAGCCACCGTGGATCCGGCGCCGATCCGATCCGTCATCGCACCTGACCGGACTTGGCCGGTCTGGGTTGTCATGCACGCCCATCCGACGGAGAAAGGCCGGTACCCGAGCCTCTGGACCACCATGATCGATCCCTCGAACGGGAAGGTGCTGGGCCGGCGCGACTACACAAACTGCTTCGCGTTCACCGTCTATCGCGTACACTACAATCTGCTGCTCTATGACTGGTGGGGCAACGAGTTGGTCGGCGTGACCGGCTTCCTGCTGCTCGGGATGGCTTTCTCGGGCCTGTATCTGTGGTGGCCGAAGCGAGGCCGGTTCTGGCGCTCGGTCTCGATCCGCAGGCACGTGTCGCTGCAACGCTTTATGCTCGATCTGCACAACACCGCAGGCTTTTGGAGCCTGGCGTTGCTTGCTCTGATCTCCGTTACGGGTATCGGTATCGTGTTTCCCGGTGTCATCCGCCCGGTAGTCGGCCTGGTCTCGACGGCCACTCCTTATCCGTCGCCGACCATCAAGCCTGCAGCGCCAAGCGGCGCCACACGATTGTCCGCTGATGCAATCGTTCTCGCGGCGCGCGCCGCCAAGCCCGGCTACGACATAGCGCAATTGAATCCGCCGAACGAGAGCCGCAACACCTGGCGCGTCCTGTTGCGCCCGCCGGACTCCAGTCCAGCCCTTCGCACCCGCGGTGCCATCTGGCTCGATCCGTGGACGGGCGCGCTCGCGCACGACCGCACGCCCGATTCCATGTCGCTGGGCGATCGCTATATGACCGAACAGCTCTGGCTACATAACGGATCGACCTTCGGCTTGCCCGGCCGTCTTCTGGTCTTTGCTGCCGGCTTCGTGCCGCTCGTTCTGTTCGTCACAAGCTTTCAGGTTTGGCGATCCAAACGGAGGCACAGAGCAAAAAGGAGCGACGGGCGAAGCTCATGAGTGTGCTCTCGTTCAATAGAGCGAATGAGCTCCGAGCGTGCGCACGAACGCATGCGAGAGAAGTCGCTCTTCCAAAACGAACGCCGCCAAGTCGTTGACTTGGCGGCGTTATTTGGTTGCGGGGGCAAGATTTGAACTTGCGACCTTCAGGTTATGAGCCTGACGAGCTACCGGGCTGCTCCACCCCGCGTTAAACCGTTGCACCGCCTTCGAAAAACCGGACCCGACGTGAAAGCCGGCCAACGCGTGGTTGCGCCGATCGATCCCGTCCGGAGGCTTCCTGAGAAGGCGACCCGGGCAAGGCCATCGGGTGCGAGGGGTATGTATCAACGTCACCCCGCTTTGGAAAGGGGCAAGAAGGGGCTTTTGCAGATTTTATGACAGCAAAAACGAGGGGTTGGAGCGCCAAAACCGGCCTTTGGAACCGCTCTTGCCATAAACGCCGCAAAAGCGGAGTTTTGCGGCCAAAGCCGCGGCCCATCAGGTCGCCAGAACAAAAATCCGAGAGGGGGCATGGGGGTGACCGATATCTTCGATTTCGTGGTGGTGGGTGGCGGCTCCGGCGGCTGCACGGTGACGGGACGGCTATCGGAGGATCCGAACATTTCGGTGGCGCTACTCGATGCCGGCGGCCGGAACGACAATTGGGTGGTCACGACGCCGTTCGCGCTCGTGCTGATGGTCGCAGGCAACGTCAACAACTGGGCCTTCAGCACGGTGCCGCAGAAGGGCCTCAACGGCCGCATCGGCTATCAGCCGCGCGGCAAGGGGCTCGGCGGCTCCTCGGCGATCAACGCGATGATCTATATCCGCGGCCACCGTGCCGACTACGATCAATGGGCCTCGCTCGGCAATGCCGGCTGGTCGTTCGCCGACGTGCTGCCCTACTTCAAGCGCGCCGAGGATAATGCCGATTTTGACGGCGAGTATCACGGCAAGGGCGGTCCCCTCGCGGTCAACAAGTCGCGCACCGGCAATCCGGTGCAGCAGATTTTTCTGCAGGCGGCGCAGGAGGCGCAGTTTCGCCTGCGCGAGGATTTCAACGCCGACGAGCACGAGGGCCTCGGCATCTATCAACTGACGCAGCGAAACGGCGAGCGCTGCAGCGCCGCGCGTGCCTATATCCATCCGCATATGGGTAGTCGCGCCAACCTGCGCGTCGAGACCCACGCCCATGCCACTCGCATCCTGTTCGACGGCAAGCGCGCGGTCGGCGTCGAATACCGGCAGGGCAAGGAGCTGAAGCAGATCCGCGCCCGGCGCGAGGTGATCCTCTCCGCCGGCGCGTTCCAGACCCCGCATCTCCTGATGCTGTCGGGCATCGGCGACAGCGCCGAGCTTGCAAAGCACGGTATCGCCACCGTGCACCATCTGCCCGGCGTCGGGCAGAACCTGCAGGATCACCCGGATTTCGTGTTCGGCTACATGTCCGACAATCCCCACTTCAACGGCATTTCGCTTAAAGCGCTGCCGCGGCTGCTGCGGGCTATCAGACAGTATCGCCGCGAACGCACCGGGCCGATGACGTCGAATTTCGCCGAATGCGGCGGTTTCCTGAAAACCCGACCCGATCTCGACATCCCGGACATCCAGCTTCATTTCGGCATGGCGCTGGCCGACGATCATGGCCGCAAGCGCCATCGCGGCACCGGCTTCTCCTGCCACGTCTGCCTGCTGCGGCCGAAGAGCCGCGGTAGAATTTCGCTGCTCGGCGCCGATCCATTTGCGTCGCCGCTGATCGACCCGAATTTCTTTGGCGAGGCGGACGACCTGGAAGCCATGGTCGCCGGCTTCAAGACCACGCGCCGGCTGATGGAGACGCCGGCGCTGCGTGCGTTGCAGAAGAAGGAGATGTTCACGGAAGGCGTGCATAGCGATGACGACATCCGCGGCCTGTTGCGCGCCCGCGTCGACACCGTCTATCACCCGGTCGGATCAGCCAAAATGGGCGTCAACGATCCCATGGCCGTGGTCGATCCGAAGCTGAAAGTGTACGGCGTCGGGGGATTGCGCGTGGTCGATGCGTCGATCATGCCGACCCTGATCGGCGGCAACACCAATGCACCGACGATCATGATCGGGGAAAAGGCCGCTGACATGATTAGAGCAGAGATGCGGGCGGGTTGATTTGCGTTGTCGCGCCCCTCCGTCATTGCGAGGAGCGAAGCGACGAAGCAATCCATCTATCCGTTATGCCGTGGCATGGATTGCTTCGCTTCGCTCGCAATGACGTGGAGAGAGCCGTTTCCGGGATCGCAATATGCATTATCCGCACGCCTCCGCGGCTTATCAGCAGCATCCGACTTGGCTAGAGTGTCCGCATCGGACTACAAGAACATCACCTGACGGAACGGGAGAGAAAAAGTGGATCTTGGGATCAAAGGCCGCCGTGCCATCGTCTGCGCATCGAGCAAGGGATTGGGGCGCGCCTGCGCCATGGCGCTGGCCAATGAGGGCGTGCATGTCACGTTGACCGCGCGCGGCGCGGAAGCGCTGAAAAAGGCGGCCGACGATATCCGCAAGGCCAATCCCGGCGTCACGGTAACCGAGATTGTCGGCGACATCACGACGCCCGCCGGCCGTGAGGCCGTGCTGAAGGCCTGTCCCGAACCGGACATCCTGATCAACAATGCCGGCGGCCCGCCGCCCGGCGATTTCCGCAACTGGACCCGCGACGACTGGATCAAGGCGATCGACGCCAACATGCTGACGCCGATCGAACTGATCAAGGCAACGGTGGACGGCATGATGGCGCGGAAATTTGGCCGCATCGTCAATATCACCTCGGCCGCAGTGAAGGCGCCGATCGACATATTGGGGCTTTCCAACGGCGCGCGTGCCGGGCTCACCGGCTTCATCGCGGGGCTGTCGCGCAAGACCGTGATCAGCAACGTCACCATCAATGCGCTGCTGCCGGGACCGTTCGACACCGACCGCCTGCGCGGTGTGGGGAAGGCAGAAGCCGAGAAGCGCGGCATCCCGCCGGACCAGGTGTTTGCCGAGCGCGCCAAGCAAAATCCCGCCGGGCGGTTCGGCGATCCGGACGAGTTCGGCTACGCCTGCGCCTTCCTGTGCGGCGCCAAGGCCGGCTTCATCACCGGCCAGAACATCCTGCTCGACGGCGGTGCTTTCCCCGGCACGCTATGAAAGCGGTCTGGTACGAGCGAACCGGGTCAGCACAGGAAGTGCTGGCCTATGGCGAGATGCCGACGCCGGTGGCCGGCCCGGGCGAAGTCCGGGTGCGGCTGGAGGCGTCCGGCGTCAATCCGGCCGATGTCGGGCGCCGCGGCGGCGGTTACCGGCCGATGGAATATCCCCGCGTCATTCCCAACAGCGATGGCGCCGGCATCATCGATCAGGTCGGCGACGGCGTCACGCGGCTCAAGATCGGCCAGCGGGTCTGGCTGTTCAACGGTCAGCGCAATGGCCGCGCGTTCGGCACCGCGGCTGAATATATTGCGCTCGCCGAACATCTGGTGACGCCGCTGCCGGACGATCTGTCGTTTACCGAAGGCGCTACGCTGGGCATTCCCGGCATGACGGCATGGTGCTGTCTCTATTGCGACGGGCCGATCGTGGGGCAGACCGTGCTCGTCACCGGCGGTGCCGGTGCGGTCGGGCACTATGCCGTGCAGCTCGCCAAATGGGGTGGTGCCACGGTGATCGCGACTGTCAGTTCGGCAGCCAAGGCCGAGCAGGCACGTCTCGCCGGCGCCGATCTCGTCGTCAACTACAAGACGGATGACGTTGTTGCGAAGGCGATGGCCTTCACCGGGCAGCGCGGCGTCGATCGCGTCGTCGATGTCGATTTCGGCGGCAATATCGAGACCACGCTGAAGCTGATGGGCACCAATTCGACGATTGCGGTCTACGCCACCAACGGCAACCGCGCGCCGGTCGTACCAATGCGCGAATTGATGGAGAAATGCATCGCGGTCCGCGCGCTCGTGCTGTTTGCGCTGCCGCCGCCGCTACTGGCGGCGGCGCAGGCCGACATCACGAAATGGCTGTCGGTAGGCCGGCGCATCCACAACGTCGCCGCGCAGTTTGCACTCTCGGACACCGCGCTGGCGCACCTTGCGGTGGAGAAAGGCGACAAGCTGGGCACGGTTATCGTGGATTGCGCTCGTCTTCTGCCCGCTGGCTGACACCGGAGGAATCCGCCGTCGTTCGCTCCTCGTTCCAGGTAAGGCCGAACTCGTCGAGCCCCTGCGCCAGCAAATCTCCAAGCATCGGCTCGCCGAGAAGATAGCGCGCGGTGTCGCGGTCTCGCTGGCCGGCCGCCTCCGCACGTAGATCCTCCCACTCCTCGATGGTGGCGTCGCCGCGCCCCAGTCGCATCAGGGCGACGAGACCGACCCTCTCGTCCTCGGAAAGCGAGTTGATGAAGCCGGTGATCTCGCTGACGACCGGATCTTTTCCGTTGTCCTGCAGCACGTCGATCATGTCGTCATCGCCCGCGTTCGACCCTGAATCCGGATCGGATGTCCCTTCCTTGACGTCGAATTGCCGGGCTTTCTCGATCAGAAAGCCGATTTTTTCGGGCGAAATCATGAGTTCTGGCATCGCGTGTTCCTCATGCGGGCTATGCGATAACGCTGAACGCCGTCGGATGATCCATTGCGCCGGCAGATGGAAACCCGCATCCTTGCCCGAACAACCAGAAACGAGAGGACGCGTCGGATGCACTGGAACGTGGGCAGGGTCAGGATCACGAGAGTTGTCGAAATGGAGACTGTCGGCAGCACCCGTTTCATCCTTCCGCTCGCGTCCAACGAGGAAATCCGGAAGCTACCTTGGCTGATCCCGCGCTTTGCGACCGAGGAGGGCCGGCTGAAAATGTCGATCCATTCGTTCCTGGTCGAGACTCCCTCGCGCCGGATCGTCGTCGATACCGGCCTCGGCAACGACAAGCAGGGCCGCAATGTGCCGACCTGGAACAACCGAAAGCATCCGTTCCTCGACATGCTGACAGCGGCGGGCTTCCCGCCCGACAGTATCGATACCGTGCTGTGCACGCACCTGCATGTCGACCATGTCGGCTGGAACACGAAACTCGTCGACGGCAAATGGGTGCCGACCTTCGCCAATGCCCGATATGTGTTCGGCAGAGGCGAATACGAACACTGGCGCGACCACAGCGATGCGCCGGATAAGCTCGCCGTGTTCGACGATTCCGTGAAGCCGATCGCCGACGCCGGCAAATCCGAGCTCGTCGCCAGCGATGCCAGATTGACCGATGAAATCACGCTGATCCCGACCCCCGGCCACAGTCCCGGCCACATGAGCGTCCACATCAAGTCGGACGGCGAGGAAGCCCTGCTTACGGGGGACGTCGCCCATCATCCGTGCCAGATGGCGCATCTCGACTGGTCCTCGACCGCCGATTCCGATCCCCGGCAGTCGGCCGAAACCCGCCGCGAACTGTTTTCGCGCTTCGCCGACACGCCGACACTGGTGATTGGCGGGCACTTCACTGCCGGTCACATCAAGCGAGATGGCAACGCTTTCCGGTTCGTGGCGCTGGGATAATGTTGCGCGCCCCTCTCCAACCCTCATGGTGAGGAGGAGCGAAGCGCCGTCTCGAACCATGTAGGCCCAGTCGGGCCACATCCGTCGAGATGGCCGCGCTGCGGCCTCCTCAGGATGAGGGTCTGGTATGTAGCGCTGGGGTCGGTCGGCAGTTGAATTTCCTGCCCCGCTGTTCCATGAAGCGTGCCGAGGTATAGCACCAATAAGATCTGATAACCCCGCAGGGAGCGATAAAATGAAGCTTGTTCGTTACGGCGCCAAGGGTGCGGAAAAGCCCGGCCTGATCGATAAATCCGGCCAGTTGCGCGATCTTTCCGCCCACGTCAGGGATCTCGACGGGGACGCCTATTCGCCGGCCTCGCTGGCCAAGCTGGCGGCGCTGGATACCTCCAAGCTTCCCGCCGTCGACGGCAAACAGCGCCTGGGCGCGCCTGTCACCGGCATCTCGAAATTCGTCGCGATCGGCCTGAACTACAGCGACCACGCCAAGGAGACGGGATCGCCGATCCCGACCGAGCCGATCTTCTTCATCAAGGCCAACACCGCGCTGTCGGGCCCGAACGACGCGGTTGAAAAGCCGCGCGGCTCCACCAAGCTCGACTGGGAAGTCGAGATCGCCGCCATCATCGGCACCCGCGCCAAATATGTCTCGGAGGCCGACGCGCTCAACCACATCGCCGGCTACTGCGTCTGCAACGACGTGTCCGAGCGCAATTTCCAGATCGAGCGGCTCGGTCAGTGGACCAAGGGCAAGTCGCACGACACGTTCGGCCCGCTCGGCCCGTGGCTGGTCACCAAGGATGAAATCCCCGACGTGCAGAAGCTGTCGATGTGGCTCGACGTCAACGGCAAGCGCTGCCAGACCGGATCGACCTCGACCATGATCTTCTCGATGGCGAAGTGCATTTCCTATGTCTCGCAGTTCATGACACTGTTGCCCGGCGACATCGTCACCACAGGCACCCCGCCCGGCGTCGGCCTCGGCATGAAGCCGCCGACCTTCCTCAACGTCGGCGACGTCGTCACCCTCGGCATCGAGGGGCTCGGCGAGCAGCGTCAGGAAATCATCGCGGCCTAGACGTCATACCCCGCCACCGGGTCTCGCCTTCGGCGAGCCCGGTGACAGGCTCCTGCGGGGTATCCAGTACGCCGCGGCCTTGGTGCGAAGACCGAATCGCCGCGGCGTACTGGATCATCCGCTTTCGCGGATGATGACATCGAGTGGTCGTCATCGCCGGACAAAACAAGAAGAAACCTCCGAGGAACCCCTCCATGAAACTCACCTTCTCTCCCGCCTCGCCGTTCGCCCGAAAAGTCCGGATTGCCGCGATCGAAACCGGCCTGATCGACAAGATCGAATTAACCCCGGCCACCGTCGCGCCGGGTCAACCCAATGAAGAATATTCGAAGATCACGCCGCTGAAAAAACTGCCGGTGCTGATCCTCGACAATGGCGACGTCATTCTCGATTCTTATGTCATCGTCGAATATCTCGACGAACTCGCCGGCGGCGGAAAGCTGATACCCGCATCCGGGCCTGAGCGGTGGAAGGTGAAGAGCGACCATTCGCTATTGCAGGGCATGCTCGATTCCATGCTGCTGTGCCGCTACGAAAAAATGGTGCGCCCGGAAGGGCTGCGCTGGGACGCCTGGCATGACGACCATTGGAATCGCGCGTGGGCCGGCATGGCGCGGTTCGAGAACAAGCCCGACGTGCTGTCCGGTCCGTTCAACATTGCGCAGATCGGCCTGGTTTGCGTGCTCGGCTATGCCGATTTCCGCTTTGCCGATTGCGGCTGGCGCAAGGCCTACCCAAAGCTCGATGCCTTCCATCAGAAGATGATGGAGCGGCCGTCGGTGAAAATCTCGGTGCCGCCGCCGGCGTAACAGCGAGAGCAGGAGACAGCAGCATGACCGAGGCGAACAACAAACTGTGGCGCCTCGGCTTGGCCGCCGTATTCGTGCTGGCGGCATCCGGCGCAGCCGCACAGCTACAGGAATTCTCTACCGGCCAGCGCAATCTCGCCTGCGGCAGTCCGGCCACCATTGGCGATGGCTGGCCGACCGCGACGCCGGAAAGTGTCGGCCTCGATGGCGCGCGGCTGTGCGGCATCGCGGCGCGACTTGCTACGACCAATGCCAACGTTCATGCAGTGGCGATCGTCCGCCGCGGCACACTCGTGTTCGAGCAATATTTTCCGGGCTATGACGAGCCTTGGGGAATGGGCGGCGGACGGCACGAATTCGATGCGACGACCAAGCACGACATGCGCTCGGTGTCGAAGAGCGTGATTTCCCTGCTGGTGGGGACCGCGATCGATCGCAAGCTGATCAAAAGCGTCGACGAACCCGTCGTCAAATTCTTCCCGGATTATTCGGCGGTGAAATCGCCGGGTTGGGACAACATTACCCTTCGCCATCTGTTGACCATGTCGTCGGGCATTCAGTGGGACGAGAACCGCGCCTGGAAAGACCCGCAAAACGACGAACCGCATCTCGGCAGCGAGGCAGATCCGTATCGCTACGTGCTGTCGAAACCGATCGCGGCGCCGCCGGACACTGTGTGGAATTATAATGGAGGCGGAACGGACCTGCTCGGCAACATCATCGAACGTGTGTCGGGCCAATCGCTGGAGGCGTTCGCGCGCGAGGCGCTGTTTGCGCCGCTGGGCATCTCGGACTGGGAATGGATGAAGTACCGAAATGAAAGAGTGGCCCCTGCTGTCGGCCTTCGTCTTCGTCCGCGCGACGCCGCAAAAATCGGCCAACTCGTGCTCAACAAGGGGGCGTGGGGTGACCGTCAGATTATTTCGGACAAATGGATCGAGCAATCGGTCACGCCGCGTTTTCAGGCCATCGGCTATTTCGGCGGCCTGTTCTATTACGGCAAGCAATGGTGGATGGGCCGCACCTTGTCGGGCGACAGGGATGTGAAGTGGATTGCCGCCATGGGCCTCGGGGGTCAGCGGATCTTCATTGTTCCCGAGTTCGATCTCCTCGTCGTGACCACATCTGGACTTTATAGCAGCCCGCGCCAAGGTCAGGCAGCACTCGACATCCTTGCGAACTTCATCATTCCGTCCATCCGAGATAACAACAACGCCCGCTAAGTCGGCAGGAAAACATGAGCCTGAAATTCACCGTTGGCGACCTCACCATCCACCGCATCATCGAGCAGGAAACCACCTTCCTGCCGGCTTTGGAGATGCTGCCGGGGCTGACGCCGGAGGTTCTGGCGGAGCACCGCTCGTGGATGCAGAGGAGCGGCGCGCTCGACGACAGGGATGTGCTGATCCTCTGCTTCCAGTCTTACGTGGTGGAGACGCCGCACCACACCATCCTGATCGATAGCTGCATCGGCAACGACAAGCCGCGGCCGCAACGTCCGAAATGGAACATGAAGACCGACGACACCTACATGCGCGGTCTCGCCGCCGCTGGGTTCTCCGTCGAAGACATCGACTACGTCATGTGTACGCATCTGCATGTCGACCATGTCGGCTGGAACACGCGGCTCGACAATGGCCGCTGGGTGCCGACTTTCCCGAAAGCGCGTTACGTGTTCGACAAGACCGAATTCGACTACTGGACCGAGACGCACGCGAAGACGCCGGTTCCGCCATTTGGCGACAGCGTGCTGCCGGTCGTCGAGGCCAAACAGGCCGAAATCGTCCGCAGCGATTTTGCGATCGGCGATCACACCCGCATCCTGCCGACGCCGGGCCATACGCCCGGCCATGTCGCCTTCACCTTTGGTCGGGCTAAGGATGACGCCGTGTTCTCGGGCGACCTGATGCATTCGCCGCTGCAGACGCGCTATCCGGAACTATCCGTGAAGTTCGACGTCGACCAGGCGCAGGCGGCGGCGACGCGGCGCGGCTTCCTGGAACGCTACTGCGACACCGATACGCTGTGCTGCACCGCGCATTTTCCCTCGCCGTCGATCGGAAAGATCCGGCGCAAGGACAACGGATTCTCCTGCGAGGCGATATGAGTTCGAACCCATCCGCTTTCGAGACGCTTTCGGTCGAAACTGTCGACGAGTACGTGACGATCATTCGTCTCAATCGGCCGCATGCCTCCAATGCGCTCAACACCCAGATGGGCCGCGACCTCGTGCGCTATTTCGAGGAGGTCGCGCTCGATCCGAAGAGCCTGCGCTGCATCGTGCTGACCGGCGCCGGCGACAAGGCGTTCTGTGCCGGCGGCGACCTGAAAGAACGCCGCGGCATGACGGACGAGGCGTGGACGCGCCAGCACGTCATTTTCGAGCGGATGGTGCGGGCGCTGATCGACTGCCCGGTCCCGATCATCGGCGCCGTCAACGGCGCGGCCTATGGCGGCGGCTGCGAGATCGCAGGCTGTTGCGATTTCCTCTACGCCGCCGAGAGCGCGCGCTTCGCGCTGACCGAGGTGACACTCGGCATCATGCCGGGTGGCGGCGGCACGCAAACCTTGCCGCGCGCCGTCGGCGAGCGCCGCGCCAAGGAGCTGATCCTGACCGGCAAGCCGTTTACTTCAGCGGAAGCACGTGACTGGGGTTTTGTGAACGAAGTCTTTCCGCTGTCCGAACTATTGCCGTCGGCGCTGTCGACTGCCTCGCGGATCGCCCGCAACGCACCGATCTCCGTCCGGCAGGCAAAGCTCTCGATCCATCGCGGCCTGCAGTTATCCCTGCGGGACGGCCTCGCGCTCGAGATCGAGGCCTATAACCGCATGGTGCCGACGGAAGATCGCCGCGAGGGCGTGCTGGCCTTCAACGAGAAGCGGCAACCCAATTTCAAGGGGCGCTAGAGCATGACGATTTTTGGTTACACGAGTTTGGCAGCAGACTCGCTTTACCTCTCCCGCTTGCGGGGGAGGTCGGCGCGAAGCGCCGGGTGGGGGCTCTCTCCACTCGGGCAGTGTCGCCCGCGGAGACACCCCCACCCCAACCCTCCCCCGCAAGCGGGAGAGGGAGCGCACCTTCTTCGTGGTCGCAATCAAATCTGATTTCATCATGCTTTCCGAGCGCTCAGTCGAACAAGCTCGGCGTGTGGTTCACCGCCGCGCCTTCGATCGCCAGCATCTTCAGCTTCGTCACCACCCCGCCATTGGCGGAAAAGCCGCCGGGCTTGTTGCCCGCCGCCAGCACGCGATGACACGGCACCACGATCGGACAGGGGTTGCGCCCGAGCGCCTGACCGACGTCGCGCGACAGCTCCACGCCGCCAAGCTTCTTGGCGATATCGCCATAGGTCATGGTCTTGCCCGGCGGTATCGTGCGTGCGATGTCGTAGACGCCGCGGTTGAATTCGGGGACGCCGTCGAGATCGAGCACGACGTCGGCGAGATCGTTCGGCTTGCCTTCGAGCAGCTCGACGATGCCGTCGATCGCGGCCTGCACCTTTGCCGGCGGCGGCGTCTCGATCAGGTCGCCATGGCGCTGCTGCAGGCGGGTGCGGGTCTTCTTCTCATCGCCCATCGGCAATTGTACCGAGGTGATGCCGCGCTCGCCCCAGACGATGCCGCAACGGCCGATCGCGGTGTCGAATATCGTAAAATGGTGCCCGGTCATGACTGGCTCCATATTCTCCCGTTCAGTGCCACCCAGCTTCGCATCTCGAGCCAAATCTAGGCTTGGAGATTACTGCTATCCACCCGAATCCCGGGGGAACTTGACGGCATGAACAACTTCCGCTGATCTGGGGCTCCCGCCGACGGCTTACAATGGCCCTTCCAATGGCCCCTCGCCTGCTTCCAATTCCACGAGCTTCGCATGCAAACGCTTCACGTCAACGGCTATGACATGGCCTATCTCGACGTCGGCCAAAGCGCCGGCAATGGCCCGCCGCTGGTGTGCGTGCATGGCTCGCTGTGCGATTTCCGGATCTGGTCGTCGGTGCTGGGACCGCTGGCGCGCAGACACCGGGTGATCGCACCTTCGTTGCGGCATTTCTTCCCGGAGCAGTGGGACGGTGTCGGCGACACCTATTCGATTGCGCAGCATGTTGACGATGTCATCGGCTTCATCGAAAAGCTGGATACAAGGCCGGTCGACCTGATGGGGCATTCCCGCGGCGGGCATATCTGCTTCCGCGTCGCACAGCGCCGGCCTGATCTGCTACACAAGCTGATCCTGGCCGAGCCCGGCGGCGAACTCGATGCCACGCTCGATCCAGCCTATAAGCCCGGCCCCTCGCCGCTGGCCGGAATGATCGCGGCTTCCGCCAAGGTGATCGCCAAGGGCGACATCGACGGCGGCCTGCAGATTTTCATGGATGCGCTGGAAGGTCCCGGCGCCTGGAAGCGCCTGCCGGCAGCGCCGAAGCAATTGCTGCGCGATAACGCCACGACGCTGATCGGGCAGATGCGCGACCACCGTCCGCCCTTCTCCAAGGCGGATGCGGAAGCGATCACGACGCCGACGCTGTTCATTGGTGGCGCCAACACCAAGGGCACGCTGCCAAAGGTGCTGAATGCCTTGGCCGCCAACGTCAGGGCATCGCGCGTCGAGATGATCCCGGGGGCCACGCATCCGATGTTCGAACAGGCGCCGCAGAAATATTGCGAGATCGTGCTGTCGTATCTCGCGGAGGATTGATCGCTATGCAGACATTGAACGTCAACGGTTATGACATGGCCTATCTCGATGTCGGCCAGGGCGCTGGCAACAGCCCGCCGCTGGTTCTCGTGCACGGCACGCTCGGCGATTTCCGCACCTGGAACGCAGTGCTGGGGCCGCTGTCGAAACGGCACCGCGTGATTTCGCTGAGCCTGCGGCGGTTCTTCCCGGAGCATTGGGACGGCGTCGGCAACGACTATCTGATGGCGCAGCACGTCGCCGACGTCATCGGCTTCATCGAAAAACTGAATGCCGGGCCGGTCGATCTGATCGGCCATTCGCGCGGCGGCCACATTGGATTCCGGGTGGCGCAGGCGCGGGCTGATTTGTTGCGCAAGGCCGTCCTTGCCGAACCGGGCGGCGATCTCGAGCCGTCGCTGCAGCCGAGCAGTCCGCCTCCCGGTCCCGTGCCGCCGGGCCCGCGCATTCCGGTCGCGGCCGAGATGGTGCGAAGCGGTGACATTGACGGCGCGCTGGCACTGTTTGTCGACGGCATCGACGGCGAAGGTGCATGGGCGCGATGGCCGGCAGCGGCGCGGCAGCAATTGCGCGACAACATCTATACGCTGCTCGGCCAAGTTGGCGAAAACCGCCAGCCATTCCTGAAGAGCGAAGCGGAGACGATCAGGACGCCGATGCTGTTGATCGGCGGCGGCGACACCAGGGGCGCGCTGGCGGTGAACTGGCGCTTGCTGGCCGAACATATTCCGGGCGCACAGACGGCGGTGATCCCCGGCACGCGACACTGGATGTTCGAACAGGCGCCGCAGGAGTTTTGCAAGGTCGTGCTGGAGTTTCTGGCGGCGTAGATGCGCCGCTGGCTTCTTACTTTTGGTCGAGCCGCCACGCACCATCCCAATCGGCGGCCGGCGGGTTAACCTGAAAATTCTCGACACGCTTGGCCAGCGCCGTGGCCGGTCCGTCGCTGGGGACCGCCTCGAGCGCGGCATGAAAGGCCCGACGCGCGTCGTCCCAGCGGCGCTCCCGATAGGCGGCGAGCCCTTCGGCATATCGCTCCCGCAACGCCAATTGCTTCTCGGTGAGCTCGCCCTTGCGCCCCAGGATATCGAACACCGCCTGGGGAACGGTCTGACCGGCAACCACCAGCCGATCGATCTCGCGGGATTCGACTGCATCGCCGGCCGCCGTGATCGCAACCTCCGAAACCAGCGAATGGCTGCCATAGACCTTGTTGGCGTTCTCCAGCCGCGACGCCAGATTCACCGCGTCGCCCATCACCGTGTAGCTCATCATGAATTCCGAGCCGATACTGCCGACCAGCACTTCGCCGGTGGCGACCCCAATGCGAACGTCGCAGTCGCTCGGCACGGTGCGTATGCCGAGCAATTCGGGCAACTCCCTGCGCAGCGCCGTACCGCGATCGGCCATCTCGACGGCGGCGAGGCAGGCCAGGCGCGCCTGCTCGCTGTGCTCGGTAAAGGGAGGCCCCCAATAGGCCATGATCGCGTCGCCGATATACTTGTCGATGATGCCGCGATGGCTGCGGATCGGCCCCGACATCGTCGATAGATAGTGGTTCATCACCTTGACGAGGCCCTGCGGCGTCATGCCCTCGCTGAGGCTGGTAAAGCCCTGCATGTCGCAGAACAGCACGGTCATCACCCGCCGCTCGCCGGCGCCGGCCGTCAGTGACCGCTGGTCGATCAACCCTTCCACCACGCGCGGATCGACGTAGCGACCGAAGGTCTCGCGCAGGTGCTCCTTGTGGCGCAGTTGCTCTACCATGTTGTTGAAGGCGGCCGTGAGCTGGCCGATTTCGTCGCGCGTGGTGACGTCGATCGATCCGTCGAGCCGGCCGGCCTCGACGGCGCGGGTGCCGTCCAGCAGCCGCCGCACCGGGCGAGTAATACCGATGCTGACAAAAAACGCGAACGTCAGTCCGAGGATGGCCGCAAGAATCGTCACGATCGCAGAGATGACAATCGCGCGCTGCTGATCCCGCATCGTCGCGGCCGCATCGCTGCGGACCTGCCCCAGCATGTCGTGCCGGATTTCCTCAATCTTGCGATTGAATTCGTCGCGAAGCGCGTCGGTCCGAACAAGGCTGGCCCGTACTTCCGGCATATTGCCGGCTTCGAGCAGCGGCCACATCCGCTTGTTCTCTTCATCCAGGTAACGGCGAAGGTCGCTCGTTATGGTTTCGATCCGGTTTTCGATCCGACCAAGGTTGGCGTCGTCGGAGACGGTGGTCGGATCATTGATGATCGCGTTGATGAGAGCGCGCGCAGCTTGCGCCTCCTGGTCGATCTCCCGCCCTTTCGCCTCATAGATGATTTGCTGATCTGCAAAGGCGGTCTCGTCCGGCGGCGTCTGTATCTTGATGAACACCATCCGGCGAACCACCACCGCCTGCTCCAGCGAGCGGACATTCATCCGCGCCAGATGCCCATATGCCTCGACATATTTTGTCGTCAACTCATCCAGTTGATGTGCAATTTTTCGCGTCATCACCGTCGACAGCGCCGAGATGATCACCATCAGAAAGATCAGCCCGATGGCGATGCCGAGGATTCGCTTGCGGATGGTCGGTCGCAGCATCGAGGTATATTCTAAAGCCAAGGACATGTTGGGAAACGGGATGACAGCAACACGAGCGAAAGCCCGGCCGATCCGGCCGGGCTTGTTGTTTAGCGCGCGCCGGTGAATTAAGCACGTTCCGGCGCGTTAAAATTGGCCATAGTTTTGGGGATTCCCTTCCCGCTAGACCTTCCAGGCGCCCACAGGCTGACGCACGGCGACGTTGAGCCTGTTCCAGACATTGATTTTGGCGATCGCCAGAATCAACGCCGCGAGCTCCTCCTCATCGAAATGCTCGTCGGCCTCACTCCAGACCTCGTCCGGTACCGGATCGGCGCGGTCGCTGATCCGGGTCAACGCTTCCGTCAACGACAGGGCCGCGCGCTCGGCTTCCGTGAAATAGGGCGTGTCGCGCCAGGCGGCCACCGCGAACAGTCTCTCGTCGGTCTCGCCGGCCCTCCTGGCGAGTTTCGCGTGCATGTCGACACAGACACTGCAACCGTTGATCTGGCTGGCGCGCAGATACACCAGTTCGAGCAGCTTTTCCGACAGGCTGTTTTTGGTCAGGTCGCCCAGCGCCTGCAGCGCCTTCATGGCGTCGGGAACGACCATGACGGGGTGATTCATTCTGGCTTGCATCATTTTGCGCTCCATATGCTTGGTTCTGTTTTTGACGCGGCGGCGCCGATTTGCTGTCACATCGGCGCGCTTTCGTTCGTCATGACCATGACGGAACGCGACATGGGAATGTGACCGATGGATGAGAAAAAGTTTCTGGCTGAGAAATTTGAGGCCAACCGGCCCCATCTGCGGGCGGTGGCCTACCGCATGCTGGGCTCGACCAGCGAGGTCGACGATGCCGTGCAGGAAACCTGGCTGCGGCTGAGCCGGTCCGATACCAGCGCTGTCGAAAACCTCGGGGGTTGGTTGACCACGGTTGTCGCGCGCGTCTGCCTCGACATGCTGCGCTCGCGCAAATCGCGGCGCGAGGAACCAATGGGTCCGCACGTGCCGGAACCGGTCGCCGATGACCAGCATGGGCGGGACACAGAGATGGCCGACTCCGTCGGCGCGGCGCTGCTGGTGGTGCTGGAAACGCTCGCGCCTGCGGAGCGGCTTGCTTTCGTGCTGCACGACATGTTCGCCGTGCCGTTCGAGGAGATCGCGCCCATCGTCGGCCGCACGCCGGCCGCGGCGAGGCAACTGGCCAGCCGCGCCCGCCGCCGGGTGCAGGGCACGCCGCCGCCGGATGCCGATTTCGGCCGGCAGAAAAGCATCGTCGAGGCCTTCATCAAGGCTTCCCGCGAGGGCGACTTCGAAGGGCTGCTCGCGGTGCTCGATCCCGACGTGGTGTTCCGTGCCGATTCCGCCGCGCAGCGACTGGGCTCATTCGCGGAAATCCGTGGCGCTACTGGGGTGGCCGAGGCCTTCAAGGGACGCGCACAAGCCGCCAAGCCGGCGCTGGTCGACGGTGCATTCGCGCTCGCTGTCATTCTCGGCGGGCAACTGCGCATCGTGGTGCGGCTGACGATCAGTGGCGACAGGATATCGGCGGTGGAAGCGGTGGCCGATGCCGAGCGGATCGGCCAGTTCGACGTAAACCTGCTCACGTGAGCGGCGTCATCTTTGTTGCGGAGAACACGATCGCTTGAAGCGGCATCCGGCCGGGATCGCCGAATTCGCGGCGAAACGCCTGCGCCATCGTGTCGACGATCTGGTCCGGATCGACGCCGCCGCGCGCCCGGACCTGATCGATCAGCGGATTGCCATGGACGGCAGCCCGCGCGAAGGTCGCGACGTCAGGGAGTTCTCTTACCTGCCTGATCACGGCAATGCCGATGTCGCCGAAGCCAGCCGTGATCAGCATCTCCTTGATCGGATCGATCTGGTGGCAGGAGAACGGCACGTTGTAAAACTGCGGCGGGTCAGTCGCGAAGAAACGGCCCGCCACTTCATGCGCGATCCGGCCGAACGGATTGTAGCGGTGAGAGTCCCAAACGCTGAGCACGTAGCGGCCGCCGGGTGCGAGCACACGATAGGCCTCGGAAAAAGATTTTGCCTGGTCCGGAAAGAACATTAGGCCGAACTGACAAACGATCGCATCGAAGCTTGCATCGGCGAATGGAAGGGCGACCGCATCGGCAGGCTGGAAAGCGACCTGCTCACCGGTCTGAAACTTGGCGCGGGCAATATCGAGCATCGGCGGATTGAAGTCGGTCGCCGTAAGTTGGGTATCGGCCGGCAACGCATCGCGTAGCTTACGCGTAACGATGCCGGTGCCGGCGGCGGTTTCGAGCACCCGCGCCGGACCGCCGCTGGCGACCCGCTTGGCAATGTCCACCGCGTATTCAGCGAAGATGATCGGGCCCAGGCCTTGATCATAGTATTGAGGGATATTGCCAACGAATCCGGCTGCGTCGTCGCTCATGACCGACCTCCGATCGCCCCTGCCACAGCATACCCAAGGCTGGCCAGTCGTCAGCCTTGACCGGGGCCGATTTACCAGCTAGGTTTGAATTCGGAATTCCGTATTCCAAACTTGGACGACCGGCATGATCCCACTGGATCCGCTTCCCAACCTGATCGACCAGGTCTATGCCCGGATCCTCGAGGCGATCACCGATCGTTCGCTGCCGCCCGGGCATCGCATCCGGCAGAACGAGCTTGCAGAAAAGCTGGGCGTATCGCGCCAGCCGGTGTCCCATGCGCTGCATCTGCTGCATCGGCAGGGGCTCGTCGCCGAAAGCGGCCGCCGCGGCTTTGAAGTCACCCGGCTCGATCCCGAACGCATTCGCCAGCTCTACGAAGTCCGAGGCGCGATCGACGCGCTGGCGGCAAAACTGGCGGCTGGGCGGGCGAGAGCCGATGCTTCCGGGCGCGCGCAACTCGAGGCCGCGCTGCAGGCCGGGCGGCGCATCGGCAAAGACACGCCGCTTTCGCGGCTGATCGCCCTCGACGTCGATTTTCACAGTGCCGTCTATCGCCTCGCGGGCAATCCGGCGATCGAGGAAATGATCGCGCCGCAATGGCCGCATATGCGCCGCTCGATGGCGACGGTGCTGGCGGAGCTCGATTACCGCGAACGCGCCTGGGCCGAACATGAAGCGATTGCGGCACAGATTCTCGCCGGCAATGCCAGGGCGGCGGAGGCCGCAGCGCTGGCGCATGCGCAGACGGCGGGGCGGATGACTGAGGAGAGACTGAGGGCGACGACGGATAAGGCGGCGTAGTGCAGGTCCTCATCCTGAGGAGCCGCGAAGCGGCGTCTCGAAGGATGGGCCACGGGCCTCATGGTTCGAGACGCGCGAAGACGCGCTCCTCACCATGAGGGGAGAGAAAACAAAAACAACAGGAGGAAACACCATGAAACTGACGCCACAGCAGATCGAATTCTTCAACCGCGAAGGCTGGCTATTCCTGCCGGAGCTATTCAGCCCGGAGGAAGTGCATTATCTCGCCCGCGAGGCCGTCAGCATCTACGACACCGACCGACCCGAGGTGTGGCGCGAGAAGAGCGGCGCGCCGCGCACCGCCTTTGCCGCGCATCTCTATAACGAGGCGTTCGGTGCTCTCGGCGCGCATCCACGCATGATCGAGCCGATCGAGCAGATCTTCGGCGAGAAGGTCTACATGCATCAATTCAAGATCAACGCCAAAGCCGCCTTCACCGGCGATGTCTGGCAGTGGCATCAGGATTACGGCACCTGGAAGCGCGACGACGGCATGCCGGAGCCGCGCGCGATGAACATCGCGATCTTCCTGGACGAGGTGATGCCGATCAACGGCCCGTTGATGCTGGTGCCGAAGAGCCAGCACGCCGGCGACCTCAAGGCCTCGCATGACCTGGAAACGACGTCCTATCCGCTGTGGACCCTGGATGAGGAGACTGTCACCCGGCTGGTGAAGGAAGGCGGCATCGTCGCGCCCACCGGCAAGGCCGGCGGCATGCTGATGTTCCACGGCAATCTGGTGCACGGATCAAGCGGCAACATCACGCCCTACCCGCGCAAGATCGTCTACCTGACGCTGAACGCGGTCTCGAACTACATCCGCACGCCGACCCGGCCGGAATACATCGCCCATCGCGATTTCACGCCGATCCAGCCGGTGGAGGATGATGCGCTGTTGCGGCTCGCGCGTGCGCATCGGCAAGCCGCGGAGTAAGATGAATCTCCGGGCCCCGGACGCAGCGCAACGTGCAACGTTGCGCTGCTGAGCTGGGGCCCACCTTGATTTCTCATCGGTCCCGGCTCTGCGGAGCAGTGTTGCCGGACGATGCTTCGCATCGCCTAGGCTGCACCGCGTCCGGGACACGTTTCAAATAGAGAGCCCGATCTCCCATGAATCTTCACCACCTCCTCAACGCCCGCCTGGCGGCCGGCAAGCCGGTTCGCGTCGCGCTGATCGGCGCCGGAAAATTCGGCTCGATGTTCTTGTCGCAGGTGCCGCATACGCCGGGACTCGAAGTGCCCGTCATCATCGACATCGATCGCGATCGCGCCCGCGAAGCCTGCCGCACCGTCGGCTGGTATAAGGCGCGGATCGCGCGGACGGTCTTCACCGACGACGGCGCACGCGCGATCTCCGACAGTGCAGTGGACGTCGTGGTGGAAGCTACCGGTAACCCGGCCGTCGGCATTATGCATGCCCGCGCGGCCATTGCGGCGGGCAAGCATGTCGTGATGGTCAATGTCGAGGCCGACGTGCTGGCCGGACCGCTATTGGCGCAGGAAGCACGCAAGGCTGGCGTGGTCTATTCGTTGGCCTATGGCGACCAGCCGGCGCTCACCGCCGAAATGGTGGATTGGGCGCGCGCGACGGGCTTTCGCGTCGTAGCCGCCGGCAAGGGCACCAAATATCTCCCCGCCTATCACGACGTGACGCCGGACGGCGTCTGGCAGCATTACGGGCTGACGGCGGGCGAAGCACAATCGGCCGGCATGAACCCGCAGATGTTCAACTCGTTTTTGGACGGCACCAAGTCCGCGATCGAAATGGCGGCGATCGCCAATGCGACCGGACTCGACGTGCCGTCGGACGGTTTGCTGTTTCCACCTTGCGGCGTCGACGATCTGCCGCATGTGATGCGGCCACGTGAGGCGGGCGGCGTGCTGGAGAAGGCCGGCCTTGCGGAAGTCGTGTCGTCGCTGGAGCGCGACGGCCGTCCCGTATTCCGGGATCTGCGCTGGGGCGTCTATGTCGTGCTGGAAGCGCCGAACGATTACGCTGCCGATTGCTTCAGGCAATATGGGCTGAAGACCGACGCATCAGGCCGGTATGCGGCGATGTACAAGCCGTATCATCTGATCGGACTTGAGCTGAATATCTCGATCCTCTCGGCCGCACTACGCAACGAGCCGACCGGTCAGCCGCATGATTTTCGCGGCGACGTCGCGGCAGTTGCAAAACGCGATCTGCACGCTGGCGAAATGCTGGACGGCGAAGGCGGCTACACCGTGTGGGGCAAGTTGATGCCGGCATCAAAAAGCCTCGCCGCCGGCGCGCTGCCGATCGGACTTGCTCATCGCGTCAAGCTTAAGAACGACGTCGCCCACGGCGAGGTGGTGCGCTGGAGCGATGTCGAGGTCGATGAAAGCAGCGACACCATCAAGACACGCAGGGCGATGGAAGCGGCATTCTCCACGCGACGATAATCGCGCGGCGCGTCTCGGAAACAAGCTGCTGCCGGAAATTCCACTGCGCGGCGCATGCACGTTCAGGTCAAATGACGGGCGCTGTCCTGGGCGCCTGCGCGGCGGAATTACCGCAATGCGGCAATTCGATTAACCGGCCGCGCATCTTCCATCGCACGCTATCTCGGTCTTTCGTCGGGTGAAAGCGACTGGGCCGATCGATATTCAGGCAGCTCTTCGCACTTGCGGCGAAACTAGAACGCTTGATTATCAATCACCAATTCGTCATCCTGCCTTCAGGTCCATAAAGCCGGGAAAATTAATTGCATCACCAAGAGCCTAGGTTTCAGGGCCCACATTCCTAAACAACAGTCCGGCACCGCCCATCGGAAAACCAGAGAAGACGACAATAGATCGTTGTCCCTTGGTCGGTCTCGACGATAACAGAGGGGAGACAAATGAAACGTCGTGATTTCTTGAAGGTGGGCGGCGCAGGTCTTGCCGCGAGTGCGGTTGCCGCGCCAGCGATTGCGCAGTCCAATCCGGAGATAAAGTGGCGCTACACGGCAAGCTGGCCGAAGGCACTCGATACGCTGTACGGCGGCTGCGAATATTTCGCCAAGCGCGTTGCCGAAATCACCGACAACAAATTCCAAATTCAGGCGTTCGCGGCCGGCGAAATCGTGCCCGGCCTGCAGGTGCTCGACGCCGTCTCGAACGGCACGGTCGAGATGGGCAACACCGCGCTTTATTACTATTGGGGCAAGAACCCGGCCTTCACCTTCGGCACGTCGCTGCCGTTCGGCCTCAACACGCGCTCGCATATTTCCTGGCTGCGCTTCGGCGGCGGCATGGACATGCTCAACGACCTCTTGAAGGAGTATGGCTGCATCGGCCAGCCGACCGGCTCTACAGGCGCGCAGATGGGTGGCTGGTTCCGGAAAGAGATCAAGTCGATGGATGACTTCCGTGGCCTCAAATTCCGCGTCGGTGGTTTCGCCGGCACCATCATCGCCAAGGTCGGCGGCGTGCCGCAGCAGATCGCGGGCGGCGACATCTATCCCGCGCTGGAAAAGGGCACCATCGATGCGGCCGAGTGGGTCG